>SFAU01000170.1 GCA_007096045.1 Microcystis novacekii Mn_MB_F_20050700_S1
GTTTCAATATATTAATGAGAAAGTGAAAGACTTTCAGCGTCGAAATCAACCGGTTATTTCGGTAGATACTCAAAAAAAAGAATTAATTGGAAATTATAAAAATAGCGGTGCTGAATGGCCGAGAAAGGGAGAGCCAGTACAAGTATTGGTTCATGTCAGATTAGGGAAAACCGAATTACAAAAATTAGCGACAGAAACGGGATTGCTAATTCGAGTGGCCCATTTACCCCCGGGTACAAGTAAATGGAATAAAATCGAACATAGAAGGTTTTGCCACATCAGAGAAAATTGGAGAGGCCGACCTTTAATAAATCGAGAATTTGCCGTTAATTTAATCAGTAATACAACCAACAGTAAGGGACTAAAACTCCAAGCAAACTTGGATGAAGCTGAGTATCCAATCGGGAAAAAGATTAGTGACAAAGACTTGAAATGGAATTACTCAATTCTTCCTAACATTGATTAACAAATAATCAAGTTATTTTTGCGTGATTCCTAACTGATAACTGATAACTCACATCTGATAACTGATAACTGATAACTGATAACTGAATATATGCAGTATCGTCGTTTCGGTCGCACTAATCTACAAATGCCGGTGTTTTCCTGTGGGGGAATGCGCTATCAATTTCAGTGGCAGGAGCTGCCGATGTCGCAAATTCCCGACGAGAATCAACGCAATTTAGAGGCAATCATCAATAAATCTCTAGAAGTGGGGATTAATCACATCGAAACCGCTAGGGGTTACGGCACTTCCGAGATGCAATTAGGCAAAATTTTGCCGCAACTACCGAGGGACAAGATTATCGTGCAGACGAAAGTTTCTCCTAGTCAAGATGTGCGGGAATTTCGCCGTAAATTTGAGCAATCCCTGCAATTTTTACGATTAGATTATGTGGATTTGTTGGGTATCCATGGCATCAACACCGCTGAAATTCTCGATTACACTATGGCCGAGGGCGGTTGTTGGCAAGAGGCGAAAAAATTACAGCAACAGGGAAAAGTTCGTTTTATCGGTTTCTCAAGCCATGCATCAACTGATGTAATTGTCAAGACTATTGCAACAAATTGTTACGATTACCTCAATCTGCACTGGTACTATATTTTTCAGAATAACTGGCCAGCCATAGAAGCGGCAAAACAGCACGATATGGGGGTTTTTATCATTAGTCCCTCCGATAAGGGCGGCCATCTCTACAATCCTCCCCCTAAGCTCGTGGATCTCTGTTCTCCTCTCAGTCCGATGGTTTTTAATAACCTATTCTGTCTCAGTCATCCGGCTGTCCATACCCTGAGTATTGGTGCTGCGCAAGCCAGAGATTTTGATGAACACCTGAAAACTTTACCCTTACTCGATCGAGCCGAGGAGATTTTACCGCCAATTATCGAGAGATTGCAAGGGGAGATGATCAACTGTTTAGGCGATAATTGGGTGAAAACTTGGTCTGTGGGTTTACCTAGCTGGGAAAATACCCCCAATCACATCAATATTCGTTCTATCCTCTGGTTACGCAATCTCGCTATCGCCTACGATATGATTGACTTTGCTAGGGCCAGATACAATCTCTTGGGGAATGGGGGTCATTGGTTCCCCGGTCAACAGGCAAAAGAGGTGGAAAAACTCGATTTAACTGCCTGTTTAGCCGCTAGTCCCCACGCTGATAAAATTCCCTATCTTCTCGCTGAAACTCATCGATTATTGTCGGGAGAGACCGTACAACGCTTAAGCAGTAGTTAGTTAAAATTCGATGCCAGGTTGCGCCTTCACTCCCTGTTGACGAAAGGGATGTTTAATTAACTTCATTTCCGTGACCAAATCCGCTATCTCGATTAATTCGGGTAAAGCTCCTCTACCAGTGAGAATAACGTGACAATTAGCGGGTTTTCGGGCTAAACCAGCGATAACTTCCTGAATATCCAGATAACCGAATTTAAGGGCAATATTGATCTCATCGAGTAAAATTAATTTATATTGGGGATTTTCGAGAAAAGTTAGGGCTTTTTGCCATGCTTCTTGGGCTTTCTCTATATCTCTTTCCCTATCTTGAGTTTCCCAGGTGAAACCTTCCCCCATAGCATAAAACTCGATTTGTTCCCCCCAAACACTAAAAATCTTTTGTTCGGCAGGTTCCCAAGCACCTTTGATAAATTGTACCACCGCCACTTTGTAACCATGACCAAGGGAACGTAAAACCATACCGAGGGCTGCCGTGGTTTTTCCCTTACCATCGCCGGTATTAACGATAATTAAACCTTTTTCAGCGATTTTTTCGGCTAAACGTTCCTCTTGGATGACCTTGCGGCGCTGCATTTTTTCTTTGTATTGTTCGGGAGTGAGTTGCATTCCAGTCTGTCCAGTCAAATCAAGATAATTGTAACTCAAGGGGTTATCGATCGCTGTTTGCAGATTTTAACCGGCTAAATTGTCTCAGGATTGATGCCTAATTCTCGTAATTTTGCCGCTAATCTTTCCTTAGCTTGTCGTTCTTGTTCTTTTTCTAAAAGAGCCTGTTCTTTTGCCTGTCGTTCCTGTTCCTTTTCTAAAAGAATCTGTTCCTTTTCTGAAAGAATCTGTTGCTTTTCTAAAAGAATCTGTTCCTTTGCTTGTCTTTGCTGTAATTCAGCTTCTTGGGGAGTGGGAACCAATTGACCATCGACGGTAAAATAACGCAGTTTACGGTCAAATATGCCTAAATATAATCCTAACTGTTCACTCCATAGATAACCCTGGTTATTGGCAGAAATAGCTTGATATTGTCCCTCCAGTATCGTAAATCCTTGCAATTCTAAGGTATTAGGATCGAACCAAAAATAATTAGGGGTGCGAAAAGTATTTTGGTAGAGAATTTTCTTTTTAGTGCGGTCAATATTGGCCGTAGAATCGGAAAGAATCTCGACGATTACATTGGGATATTTCCCCTGTTCTCCCCAAACCACCCAACTTTTGCGGGGACGTTTTTCTGTGTCTAAAACCACAAAAAAATCAGGACCACAGAAATCGCGCTTTTTCAGTTGTTCTTCATTATAGTAGATAGTCAGATTACCGGAAGCGTAGTAATCGTTTTTCTCTTGCCATAACAATTCTAGACAACTGAGAAGAATTATGATCTGTTGCAGATGTAAATCACTTTCCAAGGGTGGTTCATCACTCCATAAATCGGTGGGGGGACAGGTAACTTCTGGTAAAATGTCGAGAGTTGTCATAGTTTTTCCCCTTGCTGGGACATTTATCTAATTATAACAGCTATGAGAAATTATCAATTATGAATGTAGTAGGGTGCGCCCTTCCACAGCGTAACGCACCAAATAAGTTAATGCAGCATTGCCTTAATATATTAGCCCAGATTCTTGAAAAATGGGTTAAATTCCTTTAAAATAGGTTGTTATAAACTTACTACTGTTGCTGTTCCTTTTGTTACTGTTGCCAAAACTTCTAAAACTTTAGGAACCAAAGGCTTTAAATCAGCCAAACGATTTGATTGTGATTGTAAAATAATAATAGCTAGATTAAACTGCGGTAAATTTTGCTCAAATGGCAAATTCTTATCCACTGTAATAAAAATATCAAATTCCTGTGAAGCTAAACCTAACAGTTGACTATTCTTGATCCCAGTCCATCCCATTTGCGGAAAAGTTTTGATATCATAACCTGTAAACTCCCTCATTAATCTTCGGTCAATACATTCATCTCAAAGAAGCCTCATTTCACGCTACCCTATCAATAAGCTCTTTTTCAGATTCTTCAAGCAAGCTAATAACTGGTTCTCTTGTTACCGTTGGTGGAAAACCCTCTAAAAAATCATCAATTGATTCTCCTGCTTTAAGATAATCAAAAAGTGTTTGTATCGGAACTCTAGTACCTGAAAAAACAGGAACACCACTCATAGTTTCAGGAGATACATGGATAAGAGGCGAATATTTAGCCATTTTGATTACCTTCTTAGCTTCTACAGAGTACATTAACCCAGAGTAATGCGTCTTGTCTTCATATTCTAGCCCAGACTCTTGAAAAATGGGTTAAACTGATGCTAATAGGGTTTACTGAAAAAGTTTGTTGGTGCGGTTAGGAGTCGGTCGTCGGTCGTCAGTAGCCAGTCGTCGGGAGAAGAAGTCAGAATAACAGAATGATCTCGCACGCTTGGAAGCGGAACCCTTGGAGATCGAAGAGGGAAAGTGCAAGGGTTTTGAGTCCCTCGGATCGATTTCTCAACGTTTGTTTCTGGCACTTTTTGGGCTAAAAAAAGCGCAAAACCCTTTTCTAGCAAAGCTTCTACCGATATTCAGCAATCTCTAAATAGATGTAAAACATCTTTGCGTATCTTATTTTTTTTGCCAATTTCTGCTACTTTTAATAGGGATTTTTTAGCGTTTTTATGGTGACAGAGTCAGGTTTATTCGCTCAATATCAGAAAAAAAAAGAGCCTCTCTTGGCTCTTGGCTGAAAAATGTTCATAATGTCGCATTATGGGCGCAAGCAGTTCGATAAAATCGCTGACCACGTTGCGTCCCTACATTGCAGCTGCTGTGATTGGTAGGGAGCCTATAGCGTACTCCCTTCATTTGGCAGTTAGAACAGGTCAGAAACCTGTTCTAACCCATGGCTGACTTAAGCCGGTTTTCCCTCGACCACCTTATCGATTAAACCATAGGCGACGGCCTCCTCGGCGGAGAGGAAATAATCGCGGTCAGTATCCTTTTCGATGCGTTCGATAGTTTGTCCAGTGCGATTAGCCATAATTTCGTTTAATTGCTGGCGAATACGCAGGATTTCCTTAGCTTCAATGTCGATGTCCGTCGCTTGCCGGCGCCCGGTTCCGCCCATGGGTTGGTGAATCATAATCCGCGCGTGGGGAAGGGCGAGACGCTTACCCGGACTACCAGAAGCCAGTAAAAATGCCCCCATAGAGGCCGCTAATCCCACACAGATAGTCACCACTTCCGCTTTGATGTACTGCATGGTGTCGTAGATGGCCATACCGGCGGTAACAGACCCCCCCGGCGAGTTGATATAGAGATAGATGGGTTTAGTGGGGTCTTCCGAGTCGAGATAAAGCATTTGGGCTACAAGGGCATTGGCTAACCCGTCGGTGACTTCCTGCCCCAAAAAAAGAATGCGTTCCACCGAAAGACGGCTGTAAATGCTAATCCACTGTTCGTATTGGCTACCCGGCAGACGGTAGGGAACTTTTGGCACACCGATAGGCATAATTGGTAACAACTCCTGCTAATTCGTAATAAATCTTAACTAACTTGGGCGAGGGGTTTTGGTAGTTCCTTGCGACTTTCCAGAACGCGATCGATTAATCCGTAATCTTTCGCCTGTTGTGGGGTGAGATAGAAGGTACGATCCATATCTTTCGCCAGTTTTTCGGTGGTTTGTCCCGTATTTTTCGAGAAAATTTCTAACATCGTCTGTTTGTTGGCGATTACCTCCTTGGCACGAATCTGGATATCGGTGGCTTGTCCTTGGGCCCCGGTGCGATTTTGGTTGAGAACAATGGTAGCGTGGGGTAAGGAGGCGCGAAAACCCTTGGTTCCCGCAGAAAGAATCATCGCTGCCGTTCCCATGGCCTGCCCGATACAGATAGTATGAACGGGAGGTTTAATGTAGTTGAGGGTGTCACAGATGGCGAAAGCTTCGGTTTCGTAACCGATCGCGTCCCCCGTGTACCAGGATGTGCCGGTAGAGTTGATATAGAAGAAAATCGGTTTTTCGGGATCGTCAAATTGCAAGTAAAGCAGTTGCGCGATAATTAATTCCGTCACGTCCACCCCGACATTGCGCTTGACATCATCGGAGGAAAATAAGGGCAACCCCAGATAGACAATTCTCTCTTTGAGTAGGAGAGATTCCAAGTCCGGTGGTGGTGTCCGATAGGCTGCATCCCCATAATAGGCAGTTTGTACCGCTTTAATCACTGAGTTCATCGAGTTTTTCCGTCATACACAGTATCCTGCTTTTGATTTTAACGTAATCGGGTTGACCGATTCTGTGGGGGTATTTTTAGCTAGGTTCGTCTCCAGGAATCCCTCCACAGCTGCCCGTGCATCTTATACCCACAGAAAACGGGTTTCTCGGAGAAACCCGTTTTCTACTCATGCAATAGCTGCCCGCATATTTAAATTGCTTGTTGAGATAAGGCAAGAGGCAACAGGCTTCGGCCTTGCTAGAACGCATCTAAGATGCGTTTCAGCTTACTTACCATTTTTACCATCGGCATCCATTAGAATTTCCTGATTTAATTGTTGCGAATTTGTTCGAGGGAAAGTTGACTGAGTTTATTTTTATCATCTACCCGTTTCAATACCTTGACATTTTTACCTAAATACTGTAGAGTACGGACGGCATTTCACCTATTATCGGAGCCATACCATGCTTAGTTTAGCAAAACTTATCAATTTCGGGGGGGGGTAAAGCCCTACTTATCAATCGCTGGTTCTACTGTGTTAGTAGGATTTTTAGGATTGACAGTTTCTCCAAGCCTAGCGGCAAGTATCGGGGTCAATTTTTCCGGTGGGGTAAATACAATCGCCGCGTCCGCTAGTCCGGGGATCGTTCCGGCGATTAACTGGAATAATATTGCTGGTACATCGGGGACGAATATTACCTTAAACGATGACACTGCAACAGCGACGACCACTAAGTTAACGTTTAATTCCACCGGTGCTTATAATGGTTTTTCGGTGATAAACACCCCTAATGCCGCCACGAATACCCTGTACCGTTCTGGTATTTACGGTGACAATGCTACGAGAGAAGTCTCTATCTCCCTATCGGGAATTTCCTACTCCTCCTACGATCTTTATGTATTCGCTTCCGCAGATACAACCGCAACTAATCAGTTATCGATTAGTAACGGGACTACTACTTTCTATTACGCCAGTGGCGGTCAAGTCAATTCAGGAGCGACAGCTTTATTACAAACCACGAGTACCACGTCCGGTTCACCGACTACTGGACGCGCACAGTACCAGTTATTTAGCGGGCTGACTGGATCGAGTGTTACACTCACCACAGGGGGTTCTATCAACAATGTCCTCTCGAATAACGTTTTTGGTTTCCAGATTGTTAATACCGCACAACCAGTTCCCGAACCTTCTATGATTATGGGTCTAGTATTTTTCGGCGGCGGCTTGTTTGCGGTCAGCCGACGAAAAAATCAGAATAAAACCCAACCTTAGTGTGTGCCAAGGTAGAACTTTGGCATGAGAAAAGGCGGCGATGCCATGCAATCTTTCCTATCAAAGTAATTTCAGTTCCAGGCTGATTCGGAGCATCTTTCAATTTGACAACGACTATTGTAGGGCTAATTCATGAATTAGCCCTACACCTATTACCTAGCTAGGGTTTGCTGAAAAAGTACGGGCGAAGCATTCGGATAGAAAATCTACGGTTTCACCGATAGGTTATTGCCCGAATGCTTCGCCCCTACAGGACGCAGGCCGATGAAGATGCAAGGTTTTGAACCACGATTCTCTCAAAATCTGGCACCTGTTTCGCGAGAAAAGCCCCAAAACCCTTACCTTGCATACATTTCACATTTCTTCAGCAAGCCCTAGCTATATTCCACTGCTAAATCGAGGGACTCTTGTTCCCCACTTCAGCCCAACTATCGGCACTATTCGTTCATTCCAGCTGATTCGGAGCATCTTTCAATTTGACAACGACTATTGTAGGGCTAATTCATGAATTAGCCCTACACCTATTACCTAGCTATATTCCACTGCTAAATCGAGGGACTCTTGTTCCCCACTTCAGCCCAACTATCGGCACTATTCGTTCATTCCAGCTGATTCGGAGCATCTTTCAATTTGACAACGACTGAGAAAAGCTAGGATATCCCTCCCTTCCCTGATGGGTGAAACAAGAGCTAGAATCTCTGGAAATCCCCTACAAGGGTCTCCCCGGCAACGAGGTATTTTAGATCATATGCAGATTTCTAGTCGATAATTAGGGCTATTTTCCCCGTCACCGAACCAGTTTCTAGCAATTGATGGGCGCTGATAGCTGCCGCTAAAGGAAAGGTTTGGGAGAGATGAATAGTTAACTTTTTCTCATCAATTAAACGCGCCCCTTGGCGAAGAATTTCTGTTTGATATTTTTGCGCTTCTGGCAGTCCCATCAAAGCCGGGGTTAACATTAATTCTAAACTGATTCGCAAATTGCGATCGCGGGCTTCTTTCCAGCTGCCCGTAGGTTCCAAAATCGTCACGATATCGCCATACACTCGCACCGCTCGGCAAGTTTGCCCAAAAGTTTCCCCTCCCACCGTATCAAAAGCGATATCTACCCCTTTCCCTGCGGTTTGTTGAAGTATCGCCGCGACGAAATCGGTTTGTTTGTATAAAATCGGGTAATCTGCCCCTAATTGCCGCACTAAACGCTCTTTATCGCTATTTCCCACCGTCGTATAAACTTTAGCCCCCCTCAGTTTCGCCAATTGAATCGCGACATGACCAACACCCCCGGCCCCGCCATGGATAAGTACGCTTTGTCCCGACTGAAGACGAGCGCGATCGTAGAGTGCTTCCCAAGCGGTGATTAAAACCAAAGGTACAGCGGCCGCCTCGGCAAAAGAAAGAGATTTCGGCTTATGGGCCAAAGAATCCGCCTCGATCAGGGCATATTCGGCATAATTTCCCGTGCCGGCCCTGCCCAGTCCGCCGCTACAAAAGTACACTTCATCCCCGGGGCGAAAATCCTGCACCGCCGCCCCAACGGCCTCGACAATTCCCGCCCCGTCACAGCCCAAAATTGCCGGCATTTGCTCGGGGTAAAAAGTGCCGCGTTTACGAATTTTTGTATCGATAGGGTTGACACCAGCGGCTTTTAATGCTACCAAAACCTGATGCGGTTGACTAATTTTCGGGGTGGGGACTTCCTGAAGCTGCAGGACATCCAAGGCGGTCATGAGGATAGCTTTCATTCTATCTAGGGTTTGCTGAAAAAGTTTTTCCTGGGGGCAGGAATCCCCCCGCCTACCGGCACCCCCCTTAATAAGGGGGGCAGGGGGGATCAAAGACAAAATCTATCTTCTATTTAATTAGAATCACTTACTTATTCGGGATTAACCCACATTAACGTCTGGCCAAATTCTACCGGTTCACCGTTAGCGACGGCGATTTCGACGATTTGCCCGGCCACTTCCGCTTCGATTTCGTTCATCAACTTCATCGCTTCGATGATACAAACCGTTTGTCCGACACGGACTCGATCATTTTTTTCCACGAAAGGCGGTTCATCGGGAGCGGGAGTGCGATAAAAAGTGCCGACCATGGGAGAGGTAATCGCCAGCCATTTTTTATCAATAGCGGCGGCCGCAGGTTCAGGACTGGGGGTTTCTGGGGCCGGGGTGGGACCGGCGGGCAGCACTGGAGCAGCGACCGGGTCCGTCACCACTGGCAAGGGAGCGGCGGGAGGCCCAAGGGCAGTATTAACGGTTCCTTTGCGGATATTTAGCTCCAAATCTGCACTTTTCAGGCTAAATTCACTGATATCCGTGGCTGCCAATGTTTTGATCAGTTCTCGAATTTCGTTGTAATCAATAGTCACCGCTCTGAAATCCCCCCGCAAATAAAAAGCAACAAATCCAAATTCGCACCCACTAAACCGTCGATTTTTGGCATCTAGCGGCTAAGTTTTGGGAAACAGGCTCAGAAAACGGGGTTTAGCCCTAAACCCGTCCCTAAAGCCTCATTTCCGGGCTTCTCATCACAATTATTCCCGTCCCAGATAGGAACCATCCCGGGTATCCACTTTAATCCTTTCACCGATGGAAATAAACAGGGGAACCATCACCTGCGCTCCCGTTTCTACGATCGCCGGTTTCGTGCCACCGGTGGCCGTATCTCCCTTGACTCCCGGATCCGTATCGGTGATTTCCAAGATTACCGAGGTGGGCAATTCCACCTCTAACACTTGCTCATTCCAAAAGAGAATATTGACTTCCATTCCTTCTTTCAGATACTTGGCTCGATCGCCCATTTGTGCCGGGGTGAGAGTTGCTTCCTCAAAAGTCTCCATGTCCATGAAGACAAACTGATCGCCTTCTTTGTAGGTGTGCTGCATGGTGCGCTTTTCGATCGTGGCTGAGGGCAAGGTTTCCCCTGCCCGGAACGTCCGTTCTACCACGTTGCCGGTCTGGACATTTTTTAACTTGGTTCGCACAAAGGCCGATCCCTTACCCGGTTTGACGTGCAGGAATTCTACCACCCGCCAGACAGAGCCATCTATCTCGATGGTTGTGCCGCTCCGAAAGTCGTTACTCGAAATCATGAAATGCTGTTTAGGCCAAGAAAGATCAACATTCCATTTTACATACTCCTGTACCCAAAAAAACTTTTTTCCCGCCCGTGCAGGTACGGAGGAGGTGGGAGGTGGGGCAAGCAAGGGACAAAAGCTAACCACTTACCCTTTCTGCTACACATCGAAACGGTGATAACCTAGAAGTGCTGCGTAAATATATCAAAGATGAATCGAGCGATCTTTCTGCCTGTTAATGACTTTTTTAGTGGCTCTGATCCTCAGTTTTTATCTAGGTTGAATTCCTTCTGGGTCAGAAAATTTTTCTCTTGACAAAATCCTCTTGACATGATATGATAATTACAATGGAAAAGCCTGGCGCCTACAAACCCTCTTTTCCCAAGCATTTAAACTCTAACTCGTCTTAATTCTGCTTCGGGT
>SFAU01000171.1 GCA_007096045.1 Microcystis novacekii Mn_MB_F_20050700_S1
AAACCGTCACCCATACTATCCTTATATCACGTCCAAAAGCGTGTTAGCCAGATTAGCCCACACCGCACTTAAACCCACAGCTTCAATCAATGGGCATGGTGCGTTCCCCAAAATCGATCAGTGGATCAGTGGGAGCCACATTAGGGAACGCACCCTACAAGATCGGCGATCTGCTACGCAGTGCCTTCGGCATCGCACTTAAACCCACAGCTTCAATCAATGGGCATGGTGCGTTCCCCAAAAATCGAGCGCTGGAGCAGTAGGACTTGCATTAGGGAACGCACCCCACAAGATCGGCGATCTGCTACGCAGTGCCTTCGGCATCGCACTGGTTAAACAACAAGCTACCAATTGAATTATTGTATGATGGTTTTCCAGTTCAGTGTCTTTACCTTGGTTCAATCTTCGTGAGTCAATCGTTTGCCTTTTATATGGATGAGAGTGGTAGTCCCAAGCCGAATCCCAAGGACTCGGCTAGCTACTTCGCTGTTGGGGGAGTATTAATTGAGCACAATGATGAAAGTAGCATTTGTTTACAAATTGCGGACTTTAAAAAACGTTGGGGAATTGACGAAAGTGTTCCTCTACATGGCAACGAAATTCGGAGTCGAAAGAAAAACTTTGCTTGGCTAGGACGCAAGTCGGAAGATGAGCAAAATCAGTTCTTGCAGGACTTGACAGCTACGATTGTTCAGTGCCCTATTATCGTTCATGGATGTGTTGTTTCTCGAAAGGGTTATCTAGATCGGTATCTTGAACGATATGGTAGCAACACATGGGAGATGATGAAGAGTGCGTTCTCAATTTTGTTAGAGCGTGTCAGCAAGTATGTCGTCCTTCAGGGTGGGGAAGTTATGGTTTACTTTGAAAAAGCCGGTAGAAGGGAAGACAAACTCATAACCAGTTACTTTAATGACTTGAGAGATTCGGGAGTCCCCTTCAGCGCTGAAACCTCAACCAAATATGCACCACTAACATCTAACCAAATGCAGCGGGTTCTCACTGGTATCGAGGCTAAGTCTAAAAATAACCCTCTCCTGCAAATCGCTGACCTGTGCTTGTATCCTGTAGCAAAATCTAAAGATCAGCCTCAAAATCGAGCATTTCAGGAGCTGACCCAGTCCCAGAAGTTAGTTGATACAGTTTTAACATCTGATAATCTTGAAAAGATGGGGATAAAGTATTATTGTTTCGACAATTCGCTTTAAAACACTAAAACCGCCACCTCAGTTTTGGTGCGGTTTGGTGCGGCAGTCATACGACTACCCCTGAGCCGAGCTCCATTTATATACTACCCAACCAGATAGATTTAGTCAAGCGTTTTGCATTTCTTAATCTTTTGAGTAAGTCTAGCGGTAAAGTTGAGCCGCCGCCGACAAATTTTAACTTTTGCAGATCGCTTTTTAGTAGTCGGCTCCAACGCAGTGTTAGACGGCACTTACTTTGCGGATTTCTACCCTTCCTTCTTCAAACACTTGAACCGTGAGTTGATAGCCTTCCATTAATAACATTCCAACTAGAGGTTCCGAATCAGCTTCATCAATTGGTATGGTTAAATAATCTCCGTCCCAAATTACGACAGCTTCATAGACATTAAAAACGCATTCGCTACCATCACCAAGAATAGCACGTCCTCGTCTTTTCCATTTCAGGTTTAGCTGATCGATTAGGTCTGGTGGCAATGAAAGCCAACCATTAAAACCTGTAAGCTAAACGGCGCTTAACCTGCATGATCCAATAGCTATAACCCTTTTGGAGTCTATATCGGTGATCCGAAGTAAAAGCCGTTTAGCTTATCAACGATCGCATCTTGCGCGTAAATATTTCCTTCAGAGTCACAAGATCGAAAGTGAAATAATCGCCTCAAAATCCGCATTAACGATTCCTGGGATCATACTAATCTCTTTGTACGTCCACCAAATCGGCGAACATAGCGAGAACCGACTCGAACAATCCAGATTTGAGCATCTGGGGGACGAGCTTCGAGTCTATTGCAAGCAGATATTTCACGCGCATCAATTTCAAAGTCGCCAGTTTCAAGGTCAATTGCTACAATTTTGCCCTGATTACCCAATTCGACCTGTGGGCGTATTTGCGTTTGATAAATCAGATCGCCTCGTTGGGCAAATTCTTCTTTGCTGTAGCGGGGTTGACGGATTGTCATTGGCTTGACCCTGTGGCAACTTTTGCCCTCTATTTTAACCTAAACATCGGGAATCTTCGCTAACATTCCCCAACTGGGACCACCAGAGCGGCATTGCACTTAAACCCACAGTTTCAATCAATGGGCATGGTGCGTTCCCCAAAAATCGAGCGCTGGAGCAGTAGGAGCCACTTTAGGGAACGCACCCTACAATATCGGCGATCGCACTCACAGCTTCAATTAATCTGCTTTAACCCACAGTTTCAATCAATGGGCATGGTGCGTTCCCCAAAATCGATCGCTGGATCAGTGGGAGCCACATTAGGGAACGCACCCTACAAGCTCGGCGATCGCACTATATCTACAAATGGCTTTTTGGGTTTTAATTTTTGCAGGGTTGAAGTCAAGCTAACGGTGAAGTTAGACAGTCGGTATCTTGTCATAGGCTTCTGGCTCTACATCAGGAACTTTTGCCAAAATTGCCTCATATTTCGTTCTATCACCCCTTTTCGCCCGCTCTATTAGGTAATTTTCTGTCATCAATGCTGAAAGTTTCTCGGCGATCGCAGTAGAGATAAATTGATCAATAGAAATTCCATCGCGACTTGCAAGGTCACACAAGCTTTTCTGTAATGAGTCAGGAATTTGAACTTGAACAATACTCATGGTAATTTTCCTATCAAGCGTAAGAACTCCGACGGCTCAAGCAGACTTAACCCGAACTGCTCAACGCCAGCAAAGTCACGAGTGTTATATGTAATTATACTCTGACATCCTGCCTTGACTGCAAGCTCCAATACCATATCGTCTTTGGGATCGCGTAAGAAGGGTCGCCAAAGGAAGAAAATTTCATGAGGTATACCAACCGAGCAGTAGAAATCAATTAGGTCATCTACTTCTCCTCTGCTCAAATAAAGATTTGGTAACTCCCGCAACAAAACGTCCGTGTATTCCAAGACAAGGGGAACTGACAAGTGTATATCAAATTGTCCCGTATCTATAAGGGTAAGTAGTTGGAATGCACTACCACGTCTAGATCTCAGCCCTGCAACAATGACATTGGTATCAATAACAATTTGAGGTAATGGCATTCGGAACTGGGCAACGATGATTATCAGTATCAGTACACCTCAACTTTATCATCACAGGACGAAAATAGGATGCACTACATTTCCTTAACGCACCCTACCAGATCGGCGATCGCGCTGGAGCAGTAGGAGCCACTTTAGGGAACGCACCCTACCAGAGCGGCAATCGCACTTAAACCCACAGCTTCAATCAATGTGCATGGTGCGTTCCCCAAAAATCGATCGTTGGAGCAGTAGAAGCCACATTAGGGAACGCACCCTACCAGAGCGGTGATCGCACTGAATAGTTACAAAATGAGTTTTCGCTGACTTCACTTTCTCGCTTTGACGACCCCGAAAATATTAAAGTTATCCATCTGTACCTGGAAATCTTGAAAACCCGCATCAGTTGCCCATGCTTCGGTTAATTCTAGCGGTCTCAGGCGCATCACCCAAGGTTTACCTGTATGAGAATTTAATACCCTGGCAATAAACTCTAATTGGGGGTGGTAGGGTTGAATGGTAAAAATGAGCGTCCCGCCTGGTTCAAGAAGACGATATAATTGCTGGAAATGCTGACGAATTAACTCATTATCTGGTAATATTTCGTGGAGTCCCGAGACGACAATTAAATTAGGCGGTGGTAAGACCCGGTTTAAGTCGTCATCGTTAAAAGCGTCAGCTTGTTCGATAGTTGCTGATAGGCCAAGGTGGAGAGCTAATTCTTGCGCTTTTTGCACATTTTCTGCCTTGTAATCTCGCAATACAGCATTCACTGCACCACCCGAAAAATCTAGCAAAACTTCCAGGTCATAGCGGCCACCACCACAAGCAACATCGAGGAGGTTAGTTGTTACCCCTTGCTCAAAATTATCTTGGATAACTTGACGCAATACGCTTTTCAGAATTTCCCCACGTTGACGGATTCCCTGCCATCCCTGGGAGTCGAGATAAACACGGTCAATTATCTTGCCAAACCAGGTAATGCCGCTGGGACGATTGCGATAAACATACTCTAACATGACTCCTGAATCAAAGCCGTATTTCAAGCCCAGACGAATTCCGTCTGAAAGTTGCCCGATGGTTTGAAACAGCAATCTTACAAGGCTGTAGTAGATGGCTTTAGGATGCCAAATTGGCAGCGGACGACTTAGTGAATCATAGCTAGGTAAGGTTTGAGAATTCATGGTTAATTCCTTCGTTTAATCAAGAAAAATCAAGAACTTTTTTATTGCCAAGCATAAAAATTTCCTGCTGCTGCCAACTCTTGCATTGACTGATTTAACAAATCCATAAAGCTTTGTTTATTGCCAGTCCAATGGAGAGGATTACCAAGCAAAACATCACAAAAGAAAGGGACTAATAAAGCTTCACCTTTGGGAAGTGTCTTGCCTAAACCATGCAAGAAAATTGGATAGATGGGGATTTCTGGATGCCGTTTCGCTAGATGGGCAATGCCACTCTTAAAGCTAGTTAAAGATTCAGGATTGCCGCGAGAGCCTTCAGGATAGATTAGCAGAATTTCTCTCCGCACTAATGCCTGAGAACAACTGTCTAGAGGATGCTCGCGAACATCCCCCATTTCGCGTCTTAAGGGAATGATACCAATAATATTCAGAGAAAACCAAGTCAGCCAGGGATTCTTTAACCAATAGTCCATCGCCGCTACTGGCCGTAATTTATCTAACAACTTCAAGGGGAAGAGTGTCATCAATACCAGGGTATCGAGATGGCTGTTGTGGTTGGCAACAATTATCGCCGGGCCTGATTTTGGCAGCCTCTCTTTGTGACTAATTCTTAGTCCGATAATTACCAAGACAATCAGTCTAACAAAGCAACCGAAAAACAAGAATCGCAGTACCTTATTCAAGCTAAGATCCCCCGAAAATAAAAGTAAACAGTAAAATGGAAAAATAGGGGAGCAGTATAAGTTAAACTGTCAATACGATCAAGAATACCACCGTGTCCTGGTAAGAGATTACCGCTGTCTTTAACTCCTAAGTCTCGCTTCAGAGCCGATACAGTAACATCACCAATAAAACCGGCAATTCCCAATAGTAACCCCAGCCAGAATGCGTGAGTTAAATTAAACGGAGTTAACCAAGGAGCCAAAATTACTGCCAATACTATTGTCGTTATTATCCCTCCTAGCAAGCCTTCCCAGGTTTTGTTAGGGCTAACTGTCGGTAAAACTTTATGTCTTCCCAAACTTTTTCCCCACAAGTACTGGGAAATATCATTCAGCGCCGTCAAAAATAAAAGATACAGTAACAATCCAGCACCGCCAGCTATGGGATTACCGGCGGGTGGTAGCCTTAATAAATAGGCGACGTGACTGATGCTAAATACTGTCAGCATCAATCCCCAATGTAGAGTTCCTATTGCCTTGAGAAAACCCTGTATTTCTCCTAAAATTACCATCCGCATCGGCAAGATAAGGAACATATAAACTGGGATAAATACTAAAAACATTCCGTACCACCGACTGTAAATCCAGTAATATTGTAAGATGATTGCTAAATAAGCCCAAAACAAGACGCGACGGTCTGCCCGGCGTGTCGGAATTAGAGATAAATATTCTTTCAGGGCCAGAAAACTGACAAAACCAAAAAAGATCACAGCTATTCCAGGACTGAGGATGAGAGAAGTTGAGAAAAGAAGGGTAATTGCCCACCAAGATTTGACTCGTTGCTTCAGTTCTGTATAATTTCTCTCTGGCAAAGTTAGGGAGAGAAGCTGAATTATGAGAGTCGCTAGTATTAATAGGATAAATACCCCTGCTAACCCCCAGATAACATTAATTGCTGGCTTCGTCCAAACCATCATACTCTAATTCCTTTAAGCTGCTGTAAGCCCGATTGATAATTGTCCAAAATAGCAGTAAGATTGTGGTAATCCAAATATAATCTAACCACTTTCCTGCTGTCAATCCTAATCCTAATAATAAAGCAATTATACCAAATAAAAAAGCCCGATCACTTTTGCCCATTGGCCCTTGATATTGTCTTTTTCCACTCACTGTAACCCCGAGAACTCCAGTCATTTCACTGATGATTGACAGTAAGACAATTGGGACAACCAAAATACTCGAAACTCCTGGTATTAAGGCAAAGGGAAGGTAGAGGGCAGTATCAGAAATTACATCTCCTAGTTCATTTAAGATAGTACCTAACGATGTTTTCTGGTTGTAGTCTCTGGCTAACATCCCATCGATCGCATTCAGTGCAATTCGCATAAAAAGTACCAAAGGCATCAGCAACAGTAGCCAGCGCTGACAATGCCAAAGGACAATTGCTATTCCCATCAATACTGATAAGACAGCAGCAGATGTGGTAATTTGATTCGCCGTGATTCCTTGTTTCGCTAGTTGCTTGACTAGCGGACTCAATATCTTTTGAAAAGCTGGCTTTAATTGATAGATAGTAATCACGCAGTTTAGATCAACTTTTATAAATTTAAAAATTTTTGTCCAGAGATATGGAACTATAAATATATCATACCACGAGATAGGCGTGATCGCCAGAACTTTTCCCTATATCACCCCCAAAAGCGTGTTAGCCAGATTAGCATATTGCCAAAAACCTTGGTTAACTAAATTCCTGACAATTAGGCTCATTCTAGCGATGATTCCTCTGTCTGACCGCACCCCTTGACAAAAATTTATAATTATTCGACCTTTAGCGATCGCTATCGGTGGATAGTTGTTTTTTGTTACAGCAGTGGGGGGAAGGGAGCGGGTTTTTCAAGTGGGATTGGCAGTTAATCATACTATTAAAAACCGATTCAGTATAACGAACCCGTTATAGTTTCCTGTCTATATATTACCATGCCTGGCTATATATGACTATATTTGTATTGAAACTTTACAATACCGTGTCCCTATAGATAGACTTCAACGGCTCTAGCATTCGGCGCGTCACGGAATGAAAATGCGTCTTGCGCCTTGATAATCTTCAATATCAACTACAATATCAACCAAACGATTAACGCAACGATCGCGATAATCTGGCTCGGCAAGTAGTCGCTCAATATTAGCGATTGTCACGACGGGTAATGATGTGGGGGTATTTTCCTCCCGCATCACTTGCTCCAAGGAATCTTTGCCTTTCATGCTTCGGTTAGCGGTGATCAGGATCATCTGATTGGCTTGGGCATACCGCCAAACAACGCGATCATCGCTCGTGACAGCTAACCCAACTTCTTCAAACAGAATAAAACGAATCGAGATCAAGTCAAGCCAACCACTCGCAGCAAGGACTCCGGCGAGGACAACAGAATGCCCTCGTAAGTTATGATCAACTAGAAAATTCATGCCCGTGATGCCAACTTGGCTTTTTCCGCTTGAAGTTTGGCTCGAATGGCTTCTGTGCCTGGTTTTGGCGGCTTAGCAGCAATACGGGCAACTCGCTCACGATTTTGCTCTTCATAATATTGTCGGAGTTCTTCAGCTTCTTTGAGAACTTGCTGGTACTCAGCTTCTACATCCGCACGATTAGCCTCAATATAAGCCAGGGCAGTGTTAATTTGCTCTTCCGTCAGATCAAACAATCCCTGAATGAACTTAGGTGGATATTGAGCAGTCACATAATCCATCACATCGTAGAGGGTGATGCGGGTTCCTGCGATCGTCAGTCCTCGCTCTGTACGAATGATATCAGTTTTTCCATTAGATGCTGGAGCCATAGCCAAAGCCCCCTAAGAGCTGCGTTCACTAACTCGTATTTTATCAACCCACATTCCGCACTTCAGTTTGTAGTGTAGTAAGATTACGTTTGAAGGTGGGGTGTGGGCGCTGGGAAATTGTCCATGGCTCAAAGCAATTTTGGGGACGCCGAACATAATTGCTACAAAAAAGACACAAAAGTTAACAAAGTATCGTTCCTGTGGGACTACTTCAAAGAGAGAATAATGAG
>SFAU01000172.1 GCA_007096045.1 Microcystis novacekii Mn_MB_F_20050700_S1
CTGAAATTTTCGGCTTAGTTGCCGGCAGCTTGCCGCCAACTCACTCCTCTAGATAAGTATTTTGACTCACGCCCCTTCCTCTTTTGAGACGTTGTGACACTTAGGGTGCGGAATGTGGGACCAAATCATAGCTAAAATGTTCAAAAATGACCCAACAGCTAGGGCTTATTCCCAACAGAGCAAGACTGGCAAACCCTAACAAAACGACCAAAAACCCGCTCAGTGAGCGGGTTTCTTGTAAATCGGAGCGGCGGGATTCGAACCCACGACCCCTACTACCCCAAAGTAGTGCGCTACCAAGCTGCGCTACGCCCCGATATTGAACCTTAACCATCATAGCGATAATCGCAGCATTTTGCAAGCTTTTTTTTTCTTCCTTTCTCCCCCATCCCCGGAATTGGCGGCCAGCTATCTAGCTAATTGGGGAATACGTCCTTTTAATCCCGTCATTAATTGCAGGGCAAACAATTTCAACGGGGGGAAACCGCGCATCATTGCCAATCCTAGACGACGGATGAGAACGATGGGCGGCCAGTTATTGGAGAACAGGCGATCTAGAAAATCTGTGAAGCCTAAAATCGCTAAATTCTCGGATTTACGCCATTTTTCGTAGGATTTTAGGGTAGAAAGCGCTCCTATATCTTCTTGCTTTTCCGCTGCTTCCTTTAATACCTGCGCTAAAGCGGCTGCGTCGCGAATACCTAAATTTAAACCTTGACCACCGACGGGATGACAACAGTGAGCGGCATCACCAATTAAAGCCAGTCGGGGTTTAACATAGGTATCACTCTGCATTAACTGTACGGGAAAGAGAGCGCGGGGGCTAACTAATGCTATTTTTCCCAGTAATCCCCCCGTATATGCCTCTAATTTGTCGAGAAATTCCGCTTCTGGCATTTCTTGCAGTTTTTTCGCTTCTTCATGGGGATTTGTCCAAACGATCTGACAGCGATCACCCCGAAGCGGTAAAATGCCCATGGGACCGGTGGGCCAAAATCTTTCAAAGGCGGTATCGTTGCGATCGAGTTGATGTTTAATGGTGAAAGCGACACAGGATTGCCAATATTTCCAACCTTTGGTTTTAATTTGCGCCCCTTGCCGGATAGCGGATTTGGCTCCATCGGCCCCGATAACTAATTTTGTGGTGATTTTTCGGGTTTGACCAGCTTCTTCCAGGGTGACAGTGGCTGTTTCTGCTCCGTACTTCACTTCTAACACTTTAGCAGGGGATAACCAGTCAATGCGATCGCAATTTTGGCTGGCATTGTGCAGGGCGGTTAAAATCACTTGATGTTCGCCCACATAGCCCAAATAATCGGTTTTTAGCTCATCGACCACAAAGGGGACAAAAATCGGAAAATCGGCATCAGAAAGGCGAATATGACGAAATTTACCGATACTGGGCGAGATTTTATCCCAGATACCCAAGCCTGTAAAAATCCGGCTGGACATCAGCGAGAGGGCATAAGCTTGACGACGGGAAGCGGCCACCTCTAGGGGACGTTCCTCGATCATAGCGATATTTAATCCTGTATTTTTTAAAGCCACCCCTAGGGTGGTTCCGACTATACCGCCCCCGACAATGATTAAATCGTAGCTGTCCCGTCCTAACATATAAATATTTTTCTCAAAGATAATCAGTGACTACACTGATCTATTCTGACACGATTTTCGGGGTTTGATTCTCTTCACCCCACCTAGCCATTGATAGACTTGAAAGGGTTTTGTCCGTGGTTGAGAGTTTCGGGTTATCGCTCTTCCTGGACTTCTGGAAGGGCGATAACAAGCGGCTACAAGCTCTGTTAGCTGATGCTCCTGAGGAGCCAGTCTTCCTCGATCCCCCCACTGCCAATCCAGCAGTTCTGGCACTTGCCCGCCGTTGGGGATATGTTTGGGGCAACAACCCGAGAACCAGTTTTTTTAACTCTGATCAGATGCGAATGCGTCAAGGCTTTTTTGAGTCCAATTATCCAGAGCAGTATTGATAGAGTTAAGAACTCCCATTGTTTCGATCATGTTCCCCTGCAACTTTTCTTGAAGTTCGCTAAAAATACTGGTTTGGACATTGAATAGATCATCTACTTTTTGAGCGCTCTTTAATATCTCTAGATACTTGGCTGTAGTTTCTAGATACAGGCGCATCAATTCTGCTTGCTTTAGTCCAAGACTGGTCATCGAACTTACATAAATTTCACCCAAGTCCTTAAAAGACTCAGAGGTTGCCTGTAAATTCACCAGCTTCAGTTGGCTTTGAAATAGTTCATTGATACTATCAGTATAAACTTCCCCCAATTCTTTGGTTAAGCTTAGATAACCCTTGCTTACTTCAGCGAAAGCACTGGGGTTAACAAAACTTGTTAACATGGCATCCATGGCGTTCACGTTAGTGGCCGCAATATTCTTGAAGGACTCTATTGCCAACTTGTTCGAGTCAATCCACTGTTTAACTAGCTCGTTTTGCATGGTAGTTTCCTCGTAAACTGCTTAATGTATTTCTCTGTCTGTGCCAGCAAAAAGATTGAATTATTGAGGGCGCGGTTCGGCCAACCGTTCTAACATAGCGACAATTGCCCTCATCTGGGGAGACTCTCTAGTATAAAAGACAGGATTATCTGGATCTGCACTAGAATATCCCCAAAAATCCCAGCATCCCTGGGGATTGTAAGGGATTGATGATGACGGTTCAACCTGGGGATATAAGACAATTATCCTGTTGGTATCAGCTATTTCATTGTAACCGGTTTTAGTGTAGTAAGTATCATCAATTTCCGTTGCCCCCTGTTTGCAACCATGAATAGCTACATGAACTTTGCAGCTTTCTTTTTTACAGGCTTCAGGTACATAAACATAAGCCTCCCGACTCATACTTGTATTTTTACCGTCAATAAACTCGCTCTGGTCAAACCGAATAATCTGGCCACTTAATCTATTAGAGTCAACCGGTGGATTCAACAGGCCATAAATATGCTCTAAAATCCGATGGGATTGCATGAAATCGCAGTCGTTTATGAAGGGTGACTTAGTATCCGAACATGACACCCTAGACTGCTCGACAATTATGGCATGACCGGCATTGATATTCTTTTCGTATTTAATATTCTCTGAGGGTAAGCCGGCAGCTTGATAAAAATCTTCTACTTCGTCAACGACGACAGTTTTAACTACGCGATCATTTGAACCACTGAACAGATAGACTCGATCATCTTTTAAGTTGTTGAGATCGGCAATTTTGTTAGCCTTGGCAAGTTCTTGAGCTTTTTTAAATAATCTTTTTCCATCCGGTCCTACTGACTCAGTCAGAGGATTCATGCAAGTTGATGTGGCTTGCTCGAGAAATTGCTCTGGGTCCGTCTCGTAAGAACCTACACAATAAAAAGGACCGCCAGCAATGATACCTGCTCCTACCAGCCTATCTGAGTAGGCGACATGGAATTGAGCCGTCATGAAGGCCCCTGATGAAAGGCCAGAAACAGATGTTTGGCTTAAATCTGCCTGATAACCAGATAGCTTGGCTGCTTCCTCGGCCAAGACCGCCCCATTGAAGCTAAAAATACTAAAAATCAAAACAGCCAGTAGTTTTAATCCTGCCTTAATCATAAGACCTCTTGCAAAAATCGGAACCTATGATATTTAATATAAAGTAAAACACATTGAAATTTAAAAACCCGCTCCCTTCTTCCCAGTTCCCACTTTGCCGTACTTTTTAAACAGGATTTGGTGCAACATATCTGGCTAATCTCTGGCAATAGTGCCTCTCTTAACTAGGAAATCACCATGGAACTTGATCAACGAATAGCCGATTTTTATGACTCCTCTAGTGGACTATGGGAAAGGATTTGGGGCGAACATATGCACCATGGTTACTACGGTCGCGGCGGCAAGATTAAACTCGATCGCCGTCAGGCACAAATTGATTTAATAGAAGAATTATTAACTTGGGGAAATGTCACCGGCGCTAATCAGATTCTCGATGTAGGTTGTGGTATTGGTGGCAGTAGTCTTTATCTGGCCGAAAAATTTCACAGCCAAGCGGTGGGGATTACCCTATCCCCAGTACAAGCCGCTAGAGCCAGCCAAAGAGCGCAAGAGTTCAATTTAGAAGAAAAAGTGAGTTTTTGTGTGGCTGATGCCCTAAAAACCCCCTTTCCTGAGGATAATTTTGATCTGGTCTGGTCATTGGAAAGTGGCGAACATATGCCCGATAAAAGGCAATTTCTGCGGGAATGTTATCGGGTTTTGCAGCCTGGGGGGACTTTTTTGATGGCCACTTGGTGTCATCGTCCGACCACTTCCCTCGCTGGTAATTTAACGGAAGGGGAAATTAAACTATTAAACGAGATTTATCAGGTTTATTGTCTGCCCTATGTAATTTCTTTGCCAGAATACGCCGATATTGCCCGTGAAATTGGTTTTCAAGACCTAAAAACCGATGATTGGTCTCTATCGGTGGCCGCTTTTTGGGATGTGGTGATTGACTCGGCCCTAACCCCAGATGCGATCGCTGGTTGGTTAGCAAGCGGTTACACTACTATCAAAGGGGCTTTATCTTTAGGGTTAATGCGGCGCGGTTACGAGTCGGGTTTAATTCGTTTTGGCTTACTGCAAGGGAAGAAATAATCAGCTTGGCCTTGACAATCCCCGCCTTAAAACGGACGGGGATTCTTAAGAGATTTGGCACTCCCATTAATATCGGCTGAAACAAGATGTTTGTCCTTTGTTCTAGAAAATCCTCTACCAACTCCTAAATCACCGGCCAAAACAGCGATCAAAACGAGATTAAATCCAGTCAATAGAGTTTAGATTTGATAGGGATTACCCAAGCGATCCACAAAAACATTGTAATCTAAGGGTAAACGCCCCGGATTAAGCCGCGGTTCCGCCGCGTAACCGATGGGAACGACAACAGCGATCGCCAGATCGGGATGATCGGCAGCACCAATCACAGCTTTTACCTTGTCCTCAATCCAACCATTGAGAAAACAACTAGATAAACCGAAACTTTCGGCAGCTAAAACCAGATGAGTAGCGGCGATCATCGCATCTTTAATCGCGTATTCCCGGGTTTTTTCGCCCAAATCCTTTTGAAATCCCGGGATAGCCTGTTTAAAATATTTTACCGTGCCTTCGTTCCAAGCACCCGTACTGAGGGCCTGTTCATAGATAGGAGTTAGATCTCCTGCTCCTGCGGCAGCATCGGCAGCAAAGACAAAAGTAACCGGTGCTTGGATAATTTGCTTTTGTCCCCAAGCGGCCTCGGCTAAAGCGGCCTTTTGTGCCTGATCTTGTACTAAAATAATTCGCCAATCTTGGATGTTGAAACTACTAGGTGCGGCAACAGTTAATTCTACTAGGGTTTTCAGCAGTTCCGGGGCGATCGGATCGGTGGTAAAAGTTTTAATAGAACGACGTTGATTAATGGCCGTGGGAACATCGAGAGGCAAGGTCATAAAGTCAGTTGATCGAGTTACATATTCCTAATTATTATAGGGTCAAGCTATCAGCCTCAGCCTTCGGTGTGACCGAAAATTTGGGTACAAGCCCCGCCCTTTAGTGTAGGGTCGGGCGGCTTTAAATAAATATGTATTGTCAACTTAAGGAATTTTGTGTTAAGATATTGATAGTCGGTCAAGCATTG
>SFAU01000173.1 GCA_007096045.1 Microcystis novacekii Mn_MB_F_20050700_S1
CAGGGGAAGAGTAGTAAACCAGACCAACCGATGAAGACGAAACGGTCTCTTTTGAGCCAGTCATCGAGAGCATCAAACAGCCCTCTTTCTGGGGCGCGTCCGACAGCAATGGTCATGGGGGTTTTCTCCGAAAAATGTATATTATTGCTAAGATTCCGCGCTCTCTTCTCCATCTATCCGAGCAGGCGAGCAGATGTGTGGAAGAATTGTGAGAAATCTTTACTTTTCTTAACTTACACTATATTGGGAAAAATGGCCAAGATTTTTTAGGTCGATCTTAAGAAAATCTAAAATTTTTTCGGGAGACCACTTCGTGTGCGTTGCGGGGGGAGATGGGGAGATGGAGATTTGGGGAGATATGCCGCCTCAATTGCTTGGTATTATTGTCTTTACGTCTTGAACGGAATGCTAGACCACTCTCGGCGGTAATTATGCCCAAATTGAGGTGATTAAACCGCACAGTGCGGTATTAAGTCTTATTAAGGGGTGTTAGACCGATGGCAGTGAGATACTAGGATAGAGGGGATTGCTCGACCGCAGGGAGCGGTATAATTAATAGTTATGCTGCTCAGTCCTTGATAGCGGCGTAGTCAGAGCCAATATCAGATAATATAAGGCTATGGATTATACCGTAATTGACTTGCCCTCAACACAAAGCTGCCCTAAAACTGCTGGCGAGATCGTCAGTGAAAATTTTTTCCAAGCTTTCACTGCTTATCAAAATACAATCCAAAAAGCTCCTTTGTTACTAAATGGTGATGCGCTATTGATATTACGCGATCTACCAGATGACTGCATTGATTTCGTGATGACATCTCCACCCTATTGGGGCAAGCGTGAGTACGAAAATGGCGGCATTGGATTGGAAAACGATTATAGGGATTTTGTCAAGCATTTGGCTGCCGTTTTCGCTGAAATGAAGCGAGTGCTGAAACCTGAAGGTTCTTTCTGGTTAAATCTTGGCGACAGTTACAACGGAAAAGGTTTAATTGGTGTGCCTTGGCGCGTTGCCTTTGAACTTGTAGACAATCAAGGCTGGATTCTGCGTAACAACGTGATATGGAACAAGTTAAAGGGAGGAATGGATAACAGCAAAGACCGCCTTGGCAATGTTCATGAAAATGTCTTTCACTTTGTAAAACAGCCTAAAGGCTACTACTACAATGCTGATGCTATTCGCTCAAAACCGCGTGAGTCAAAAGTTGTTAATGGTGCGATTGTATCCGCTACAGGCGTGTCAGGTGTTCGGTACAAACGGCAGATTGAACTGTCGACATCTCTCTCAGATGCCGAGAAAGCAGCAGCTTTTTTAGCTCTTGAGCAAATGTTGTCCGATATCGGCTCAGGTCGTGCATCTGATTTCAGGATGATTATTCGTGGACAGCAACGCGCCACACACTCAGACAATGAAAAGGTGTCAGGACGCGCAAAAGAGCTTCGTGATCAAGGCTTTTATTTTCTTAAATATCACCCCAAAGGTAGCAAACCGACCGACGTATGGGACATACTTCCCGAAGATACTCAGCGACGGGAAACTCATTTTGCGCCTTATCCTGTAGATCTTTGTATCCTCCCATTACTAGCAACTTGTCCAGAGGGAGGCACGGTGCTTGACCCATTTTGTGGTACTGGAACTACACTTGTTGCCGCCCGAAATCTTGGTCGGAGGTCAGTAGGGATAGACATTTCACGTCGATACTTAGAACTAACTAAAAAAAGATGTGAGTCTCTATCATGAGTAAAGTAGTGGAGTTGTTCGGTCATTCAGTGGCAAAATCTGATGTGAACTGGCAGGAAGTTGTTACTGGACAGCAGTGCGTTTATCTAAACAAAAAATGTTATAAGATTCGCAAGAGCAACCCAGACACTGCGATTGGTTCATGCACTGTCCTTTATGGGCGTGAACTAGAACCCGTCATCATCTGCCCAACAAGGCTGATTGAGCGCCGCCAGATCTTCACAGATTGTTTTCATCTATTGACCAGCCATGAACCTGGAAATGAGTTACATATAGTTTCCGAGGTTTCTATCCCTGGTGGTAGCGTCGATTACTTTCTAGTGTCAGCAAAAGACGACAAGGTAAAAGATTTTGTTGGTATTGAACTTCAGACTCTCGATACAACTGGTACTGTATGGCCTGAGCGACAGAGGTTACTTAAGGAATTAGGCATTCCTCGCAGTGATGACAGCGAAGATTCAAAAAAGTCCTTTGGTATGAACTGGAAGATGACAGCAAAGACAATTTTGGTTCAGATGCACCATAAAATTCACACTTTTGAGTATGTGAACAAGAAATTGGTGTTGGTAGTTCAAGACAAATTGTTGAATTATATGAGCCATGAATTTAAATTTGACCATCTTCGCAACCCTGCAAGCATCGGTGACTCTATGCACTTTCACGCATATCGGATAGATGTGCAAGCTGACAAGTCATACAAACTGACGATGCAGTCACGATTGAGTACCGATATGGATGGAATTGGTCTTTGTCTTGGGCTTCAGGCAGAAGCTCGCGTTGAGTTAGAACAGATCATTCAAGCTCTTCAAGCAAAAATATCTGCATCTACTCTTTTTGTTCTGGTTTAGTGCAATGAACCATCCACACATGATCGCGATCACTGCATAACAACGCCCATGCACACCAACCGCCGAAAGGTGATCGGTTGATGCAGAGATTATCTGCGGCGGGGATGGGCAACGTTATACGGAAAAAATCTCTATGATACATAGTCATGTTTCATAGAGAGAGTGATGGAAAGCCTCCAAGAGCTTTGGCTCAAGTACAATGAGTATTCGAACAGGCTTGCTGAAGCACTTGGTAGAACGAGCAATATTGTCGGCGAGTACGCCGAATATTTGGCGCATCGGCACTACGGCGGAAAGTTACTCGGTATCTCTGGCGCAAGTGCCGACATCGAGGCTCCAGATGGGAAGAAGTATCAGGTCAAGTCCAGAAAGGTAAAAGGCACTTCAACAACGCAGCTGAACGTTATACGGTCTTGGGAGTTTGACTATCTGGTGGTAATTCTCTTTGACGAGCGAGGCTACGTTAAGAAAGCCTTGGAAGTTCCAGTTGATGTCGCAAGGGAGTTCGCTGCGCCGAACAATCACCAGAATGGTTGGGTAATTACTACGACTCAGGCATTTCTTAATGACTCAAGGTGCAAGGACATCACTAGATCCATGTCAGTATGACTTATTCTCTGTTTTTATTGACTTTAGTCAGAAGGGCGAAAATTCAGAGCTAAAAGTGACTAAGAGTAAATCAAGTATTCTTGGAGAACCCTTCAATGTTATTAAAGCGATCGCAGCTTGAGGGTGCGTTCCCCGAAGCCTTTGGGTTTTGCCAACCAGATTTAGACAGAACTATAATAACAATTGTACTTAATCATGTACAACTCTGATGAGCGTCAACATTGTCAACTTTAGTGAAGCCCGAAAAAACTTTAAATCTGTAATAGACACAGTAGCCAATGATAAAAACTGTACTTTCATTGTCAGAGGAGATAGAGAAGATGTTGTTATCATGTCTAAAAGTTATTATGACAGTCTGATGGAAACAGTTTATCTCTTAAAATCTCCGGCTAATGCTCAACATTTGCAAGAAGCGATCGCAGAATATCAAGCAGGTAAAACACAAGAACATGATTTAATCGATGCGTAAGTTGGCTTGGGGTAGTAAAGCATGGAAAGATTATCTTTATTGGCAATCTCAGGACAAGAAAACCCTGAAAAGAATCAATCTGCTGATCCAAGATACTCTATCCAATCCCTTTGAAGGAATCGGTAAACCTGAACCCTTGAGAGAGAATTTGTCAGGTTTTTGGTCCCGTCGCATTGATGAAGCTAATCGTCTTGTCTATGTTGTCGATGATCATTATCTAACAATTATTTCCTGTCGCTATCATTACCAAGATTAGCCATCGCTGTAGCTGTAGGGTGCGTTCCCCACGACAACTCCTAATTACTTCGCCAATAAATTCTTGGGAACGCACCAAGATTTGTTAGCGCTCCCCTTATCTATTCATGTCATAATTATTTTGTATTCTGGTCAGCCTAGAAATGCTGTTGTAGAAAAAGAGTGTAGGGTGTAGGGTCAGGGTAAGCGCATCTTAACAATCCTTGACAAAATGAACTTTATGTGAGTTGCTTACCCAGAGAGCGATTCAGGCATATTTGAGGAGAATTGGCTATCTCAATTGTTAAGCAAAAATCGAGCAAGCGGATCACAAAATTGGCCAATTGTCAATAGCTTTTGAGATGCTCTCACCCTGGGTGTAGGGTGTGGGGTGTAGGGAAAGAAACCTCTTTCATCTGTGGGGGTGAAAATTTTTTCATCAGGACTGACTCCTGACTTCTAAAATATTAACAATGTTTTCCTAGTATTTTTGCAGAAACTTTTGGAAATTATATCTGTCAAGTTGTTTCAATATCTGAACATCTACATATTTACCTATGTCTCCTATTGCTCAAGGTATTCCAGGATTACCAGATTTAACACATCCTGAGGAATTAATCAAGTTTGGTACGCAACTAATTCAAGGTTCACTATTGTTGGCGTTTTTAATTGTAGCTTTGGGAGTTGCGATCGCTCTCATCAGTTTTTCTCTGAGACGCAATACCAGCGAACAAGCTGTTTTCTTTGGGGAATGGTCGATTCGTTATTCCCAACTTCTCAAAGAACTACAACATTTAGCCCTAATTTTAATTTTAGTAGTTACGGGATTTTTCCTCACTTCTACTTTAAGCAACCGTTACCATCACTGGGAACAAGCAAAAGTAGCACAAGTAGCGGAAAGTGTTGCAGGTGATAAATTAGAACAAATTGCACCCCAAGTGCGTTACATCGTCGAAGAACCTTATAGCTATACTACTCAAGTGAACGGCAAAATAGTCAAGGTGACAGATAAACAAAAAGTTACTCGCTATTTAAACGTAGCAGGTTCAAACATTCAAGTTAAAATTGACCAAAGTGTAAACGTGCAAAGTCGCAGTGCCATTTATCTTATAGATTACACTGCTGATTATAAAATTGTCAATTCACTAAGTGATGTTAATAGTTTCTTCTTTGAAGCACCACCACCCTTAGGATACTCCTTACTTTCTAGTTATAAAGTAGAAAGAGATGGAACAAGATTAAAACAAATAAACCCTGGAGATTATGGTTTTCCCTTGCAGTTAGAACCAGGACAAGAAACCACAATTAAAGTTAGCTATCAAGCCCAAGGTGGACCCCGTTGGGTTTATAATGCCACTGATCAATTACTTTCTCAATTTCGCCTCACAACAATTGCTAATTTTAGAAATGCTGATTTTGCTAGTGGGATAGTTCCTCATGAAATTAAAAGTGATGGTGACAGTACCCAATTTACTTGGATATTCGATGAGAATGTTTCTGTAAGAAATCCCTTTGGTGTATTTACTGCCACCAAACCAATAGGAAAAACTGGGATTATGCCCCGGTTATTACTGTTAGCACCAGCCTTATTTTTGTGGTGGATATTGCTTTTATATTTGTCCCTACCCATGAGTTTAAAAAATTTGGCGATTGCTGCGGGTATTTTCTTTGCTTGCTTATTAACTTTAACCTATCTGGCGCGAGTAATGAATGCAGAAATAGCTTGGTTGATCATATCCTTGATTTTACTCGGTTTCATCTATGGTTTAGGTGCAAATCGTCACGCTGCTTTAGCCGCCATTATTTGTACTATTGCTGGAGCAATTTTACCAGTATTTGCCTTATTAATTCCCTTTAGTGGTTTAACCTTGAGTTTAGCAGGTTTGTTATCAGTCGGGTGGTTAGCAATACATCATTGGTATGGAGTGTTTAACCTGAGAGGGGGACAAGCCAGCTAGAAGGTCGAGGTAAAGTCTATTTTCGCCAACTTTTAAAGCAGCGCCAAATAGCACTGTATTCCTATGATGTTGAAGATTTTGAGTTGGATTTGAAAAACTTACGGGAGTTGGGGCGATTGTGATTGTTGTTAGCGAGACAATGCTAGACCCTTCTGTGCGGTAATTATGCCCAAATTGAGGTGATTAAACCCCACAGTGCCATATTAAGTCTTATTAAGGGGTGTTAGACCGATGGAAGTGGGATAGTAGGATAAAAGAACCACCATTTAAGCTAAACATCGCCAGGTATTATGGAAACAGTAACGCAAGCTGGGACTAGAAGCTGTTCAACGACAGTGGTTAGGGGACTAGATCGGCAACTCATTGCTCAAATGAATCGACTTGTCTCAGGTGCTTTAGTTGATTTTTCTTCGCCCAAGATCAGACTTGGACAAGCAGTTTGGCCATTCTTACAACCAGCGGCTAAACGCGCCCTAGATCGGGCAGTTGCCAATCGAGGCCAGACTCTGATTGTCAACTCCGCTTATCGTACTATTGCCCAACAACTGATTCTTTTCCAACAGGCTCAGGCGAATCGATGTGGCATTACTATCGCAGCTGAGCCAGGAAAGAGCAACCATCAAAGTGGATTAGCTCTCGATATTGAAGATCATGCAGGCTGGCGACCTTTCCTAGAAGCTCAGGGTTGGAAGTGGCTAGGTCCATCAGATCCGGTTCATTTTGACTTTAAAGGTGCTGGGGTTCGTGACATCCGCTCAACTGCTATCCTGGCGTTCCAGCAACTGTGGAATCAAAACAATCCCAATGACAGGATTGCAGAGGATGGGCAGTGGGGTCCAAATACCGCCGCTCGTCTCGGTAAATCTCCTGCTAATGGCTTTGCTAATGGTCCGACTCTAGACACAGGGGTTAATGGTGGGGGTAGCGTTGAACTAGGAGATCGCTTATTGCAACTCACGCGCCCACTTCTGGAAGGAGATGACGTGCGCCAAGTTCAGCAAGCATTAGTCCGCAATGGCTTCCAGTTAACAGTTGATGGTTTCTTTGGTCCAAAGACAGAAGAAGCAGTTAAAGCATTTCAACAACAGAAACAATTGCAACCGGTTGATGGCATCGTTGGACCTGCCACGCTGGCGGCGTTGGGACTCTCATCTTCCTAAAGGCAAACTGACATCAATAATCCTGAAAACTAGCAAAAAACAAAATGCAAGGAGAATTTGCACAATGCTCGGTCCAACCTTACGTTTATTTGACGGATTTGACCATACTTCTCCTCAACTTCGAGACGAAGTGATGGAACTGCAAGAACTGCTCAATGCCAAAGGAATTGCCGTCGTTATTGATGGCTTCTTTGGACAGGCAACCGAAATGGCTGTCAAACAATTTCAACGCTCTCGTGGTTTGGATGATGATGGAATTGTCGGTCCTCTGACTTGGGCAGCTCTATCAGACGAGCAACCTCCCAATCTTGAACTTGTGTTTGCCACGACAATTGCTCGCAATGATGCTTCCATGCTCAGACAATTAGAAGCCGCTCAACAGTTCAGAGCTTTTATTGAAGAAGGAGCTAACCAACAGGGCTTTCCGATTGCTGTGATTGCGGGCATTGGTTCACGAGAATCTCACTGGGGATTGCTCTTAAATCCACCCGGTCCCTCTGGTACGGGAGATTTTGGTCACGGTCGGGGACTGATGCAAATTGATGACCGTGCTTTTCCTCAGTTTACCTCTACTGGTAAGTGGAAAGATCCCAGAGAGAACATTCTCTTTGGCTGTAAAGTTCTTGCTGACAACCGAGCTTTTATGCAACGCAAGACTAATTTGCAAGGCAAAGAGCTTATTCGTGCCGCTTTAGCTGCATACAATTCTGGACCTGGAAATGCGCTAAGAGCTTTGCGTGATCACGGGGATGTTGATTTCTTCACTGCTAACCGGAATTATGGCAAAGATACTCTTAATCGAGCGGGATGGTTCCAGTTACAGGGTTGGGGTTGACTAACAAAGTAAGTAGAATAGAGTAGTCAGAGCCAATACCCATGCTGTCTTGGGACTGTAAGCTAGTGTCCAAGTCAGGGATTGCCCAAAATAAAAAAGCAAAATGTTCCCTAATTATTGGCAAACAACTATTGGAATGCTGTGTCTGGTAATGTCTGCTTGCCAGTCACCATTCCTTAACGGTATCTCCTCTACTTTATCCTCATCACATTCAAAAACCGCCACTGACGTTATCTCTACCGATACTAATTACCGCAAAGGACAAGAAACAGCTAAAGTACCGGCAAAATTTACCATATCAACTCGGGGAATCGGTGATGCCCAAATCGGCCTGACTTAAGGACAATTGAAGGCTAAATTGGGGCAAGCAGCACAATTTCAGGTGAAAGCCCCCTTTATCGTTGACTTTGATGCGATCGCCGTCTACCAGTCTGGGCAAGTACAATACTACATTCTCTACCCAGCAGCAGAAGCCTTGAAAGATACCGATGTGATTGAAGCACTTCTGACAGAGAATCCCAACTATCGCACTGTTGAAGGTATCGGACCGAGAACCCCACTCGAACAAGCGGAAAAGGTTTACGGTAAAGGGACGTTATCCTACAACACGAGCAATGAATCCAGAGAATATGTCAGATTTGTCAACCAGCCCTTCTCCAACATTTATTTTCGTCCTGTTGTTGGCCCAAAAGATTTGGCTGGAATTTATGCAAAACCAGCGCAGGAATACAACGAAACAAGGATTTTTCAAGATAGTGCAATTATCCGTTCTGTTGAAGTTATCAAAGATTCAAAAATATGAAGATTTGCAGACTATTGAATTAATAGGTAAAACTAACTAATTTTACAAAAGTAGGTTACAGGCATAGTTGAATTTAAAACTCCATACATTGAAGCTATTTTAGTCGACAAGAAGAGGTGAATAAAAATGAAAAGATCAATTGTCAAAGTGATACTTACTGCATTATTAACTACTGTTTTTGTGACTTTTGCTTATGGATTAGTTAACAGTGTCTTAGCTCAAACTCAATCTGGGACTCCCGCGAAGTTCTCTGTCCAAGCGTTCCTAATAGCATTAGGGAGTATTTTGGGCTTGTATACAATTACTGTGTTGTGGGTGAGCTTGGATAACAACTATAATTTTACAAAATTATGGATTAAGCCTGTAGCTTTGACAGCAGGACAATTTGGTAAAGCTAGTCTTTCTAATTTTCAAATTTTTGGTTTCACCTTAGTGGTGCTATTTCGACTTCTATACACTCTGTCCAATGAGAAAGAACTGAGTGGGCTATCAAATGATATTCTTTTACTACTAGGTATCAGCGCTGTTGGCACAACTGGTTCCAAGGTTATAGCATTGGGAAACAAACGACTGACATTCTCTAATTGGGCCTGGTTGAGAAAACATGAATGGCTGACCATTGGTGAAAAAGGTTACGAGCAAAAATCAAAATTAGAAGATGCAAAATGGAGTGACCTAATCAAAAGTGGTGGATCATTTGATGTTTACAGCTTTCAACTAGCAGGTTTTAGCTTGTTGGTAGCTGCTAGTTTATTTTCAGGTGTTTTCGGTATTGGTTCAGATATAGCGACATTTGCTTTACCGCAAAACTTTCTTTCTATTCTTGGACTGAGCAACGTTGTCTATCTAGGAGGGAAAGTTACAGAGCCAAATTCTTACGAAGAACTCAACCAAAAAATCGATGAATTACGGACAGAAGAAACAGACTTAATTTCTCAATACCCTAATATTCAACCTGAAAGTTATGGAAAGTATATTGCCAAAGCGCGTATTGTTGCAGAGATGCTAAGATCATTTTACGGTCAGAAAGGAACTTTTAGCGATAGTCCTACCATTGACTTTAGTAAATTGATGCCAAATATTCCTCAAAAAGATTCCCAATTTCAGTCAGCGATCACTAATTGACAAAAATGCGATCGCTAGAGAGCGATGCTAACACGTCGCTGCAACGGACTGATACTATAGACCTCTTGCAAAAATCAAAAATCTTCCGTTAGCGATCGCCGATCTTGTAAGCTGCATTCCCCACGACAACTCCTAATTACTTCGCCAATAAATTCTTGGGAACGCACCAAGATTTGTTAGCGCTCCCCTTATCTATTCATGTCATAATTATTTTGTATTCTGGTCAGCCTAGAAATAGAAAAAGATTTTGATGCTAATCTCTATGTTGGTTATGCCCCTAGTTTTCCCGGAGTACATTCTCAAGGTGAAACTTTAGATCAATTACAGAAAAATCTTTGTGAAGTGATAGAAATGCTCCTTGAGGATGAACAAACAAGATTTAAAACAGGATTTGTTGGTACACAGTAACCATCGGCAATATACCTGTTCTGAAACCACAGGAAGTGGTTCGTATCTTATACCATTTTTCTTTATTCGCGTCACAACGAATGCAGGCTTGGCAAGCATTCGAGCGTGGATGTCTGTCATGGATTTAGAAATTTGGTATTAGAAAATCTTGGCTTTGTTGAGGTACGTCAAAAAGGCTCCCATAAACAGTTCCTTCCTGAAGATGAACGTGCAACTACTGTTCCATTTCATAAACAGGGTTTAAAGAAGAGAAAAGTGAGAGAATAGAGTGGAATGATCAGATGCTTCCATGCCTAGAAAGATCCGAGAGTTGAAAGCTCAAATTGCCCGTGAAGGATTTGTTTACTTACCCAAACGCGGCAAGGGCAGCCATGAACGTTGGAGACACCTTTGATCGGAAAAACACTGACAACCCCGGGCAAAGATGGAGATGATGTCCCACTTTACCTAGAAAAACAACTGACAAAACTACTGACTGAACTGAAAGAGTTGCGAGAGGATGGAGATTAATGAATAGATACAGCATGATTGTTCAGTGGTCTGATGAAGATCAGCTTTTCCTGGTAACGATCCCAGAGTTTTCTGATCTTGTCGTCATGCCTTGTACTCATGGAAAAACTCGTCAAGAGGCTATCCACAACGGTGAAGAAGTGATTGAAATGTACTTGGAAGCCTGGCGGACAGAAGGTGAAGTGATTCCCGAACCCAGAACAAGATCGATCGCTTGATACTCGCGATCGGTCCTGGGGCATAACAACGCCTCTGCACACCGACTGCCGAGAGTTAATCGGTGATAGTGAACAGCAATCAGTGAACTGAAAACTCACATCTGATCTCTGACTTCCCAACCCCTGCTATACAATGGTTTTTGACTTGTTTTTTGGAAGGGAACGCTAAACTATGTATTCGATCGATATTACCCTGAAACTCTCGCCCATCCCCATTTCCGTGCAGCGCAAGGAAGAAGCAGCAGCAGACGCTTTGTATCAAACAATTATTAACGCTATGCGATCGCCGAATCCCGAATTATTAGAGTTAACCTGCGAAAAACAAACCGATAAAAAGGTGGCGGTTTTGAGCGATCAGATCAGTGCGGTGATTGTTTCACAAAAATCCGGGGCTGCCTCCACCGGCAGAGCGCCGGGGTTTGTCGCTTTAGCCACAGAATAGTTCTTTCATCAGTTATCAGTGAGCAGTAATCAGTAATCAGTGAAAAGAAAACGGCAACCGCCTACATAACACTTTCTACTCAAAACTCAAAACTCAAATCTGATAACTGATAAGCTGTTCATAATTTAAATTGCTTGTTGAGACGAGGCAATAGGCAAGAGGCAACAGTAAAGGGATTGGAGGAGATTCGGCTGATCATTAAGAATAAGCGGTTTAAATAAGTCTTAGCTTAACTGATAACTGATAACTGATAACTGATAACTGATAACTGATAACTGATAACTGATAACTGATAACTGATAACTGAAAAGGCTAATAATTCATGACTATAAAAGTAAAAGACCTCTGGTTTAGCTGGCCGAATGGGAAATCAGTATTAAATGGCTGCTCTTTGCAAGTTCCCAGAGGGGAATTTTGGATGTTGTTGGGGACAAATGGCAGCGGTAAATCAACCCTGCTGCGGCTCTTAGCGGGATTATTAAAACCTAGTCGCGGGGAAATAGAGATACCTAACCCCCTCGGTTTTGTTTTTCAAAATCCCGACCATCAGTTAGTTATGCCAACAGTGGGGGCAGATGTGGCCTTTGGGTTGGTATCCGAGGGTTTATCCACGCCGGCAATGCGGGCGCGGGTGCGGGAATCCCTAGGGGCGGTGAATTTATTAGAAATGGAAAAACGACCGATCTATGCTCTCAGTGGCGGACAAAAGCAAAGAATCGCCATTGCGGGGGCTTTAGCTCGTCATTGCGAGGTTTTGCTCTTTGATGAACCCACCGCCCTTTTGGATGGGGATACTCAGTTAGAATTAGTCTCTCAAGTGCAGAAATTGGTCAAAAACCGAGGTATTACAGCCCTTTGGGTGACTCATCGCCTTGATGAATTGGATTACAGCGATGGAGCATTTTTGTTAGAGGGTGGCAAGGTAGCGGATCAGGGAAATCCCCTAGAATTAAAAGCGAGATTATTGGCAAGTGCGGCGGGAGAATCCTAGATTTTTTGTTAATATCATTAGGACGCTGTTTTTTAGAACTGCCCTTAATGCTACACCAATTACTCTCAAAGCCATGGTTAATTCATCTGATCGTTCCCTTCTGCTGGTTGACGGCTACAACGTCATCGGCGCCTGGCCGTCCCTGAAAACAATTAGCGATCGCCACGGTCTCGAACCGGCGCGAGACAAGTTAATTGAAACCTTAATCGGTTACACGCACCATCAGGGTTATCAAACCCAAATCGTTTTCGATTCCTACCTTCAAGATACCCCCGGCAGCCAAGAACGCTACACTAACCATTTATCGGTTTATTTTACCGCTCACGCTCAAACCGCCGACACCTATATCGAGAAAACCTGTGCCGATTTTTGGCACGATCGCGCCCCAGCTATCGGACGGATTATCGTCGCTACCTCTGATAATGCCCAAAAAATGACCGTTATGGGTTATGGGGCCCAGTGGATTTCCGCTCAACGTCTGGAAATCGAGGTGGATTTAACCGGTCGTCGTCTGAGAAAATCCCAGAGTTCTTCTCAAAGTCCCAAAGGGCGTTTTTTATTCCATTCTCTCGATGCTCAGGTGCAACAGAAACTAGAGAAAATGCGCCACGGAATTAGTTATCAAAAACCTTGACAAATTACCCCAAATATGTATCGACAAAATCCCCAGCAGAGGCACAGGTAACTGTGTCTCTAAGCTTTTCAAGGTCAGTTGCGGTCCGGGGGATTTTGTCAAAAGCTGGCCCCTCTAAACCACTGGTTTCACAGTTGCAATTCTGCTAAACCTAAATAATAAATTCCCGTGGGTGTCACTTGGAAGCGACAGGGTAAAACCTTGACTCCTTTAGCCACTGCTTGACGCAATAATTGCCCGTATTTAGCGTCCTTACTATCCCCCGGAGCAAATCGGTCACAATCACCCCGATTGATAAAGTAGAGCATAATCGCCTCCGCTGCCGGCAATAAAGCCATTAATTCGTTTAAATGCTTCTGTCCCCGCGTGGTGACAGTATCGGGAAAAAGTGCCGTTTCTCCCTGATTCCAAGTGGTATTTTTAACCTCGATATAGGTGAGGGAATTATCACCATGGGTCAACAAAAAATCAATTCTACTGCCATTATTTTGACCGTAGGCCACCTCCGATCGCACTTCGGTGTCATTTTTGACCAAATCGGGAAAAACACCTTCCAACAGGGCATTTTTCACCACCTGATTGGGAAGATTGGTATTAACTCCCACCCAAGTCTCCCCCAGTTGAATCATCTCCCAGGTATAAGCTAATTTTCGCTTCGGGTTATCACTACGGGAAAGATAAACCGGTTGACCTTCTACGCATACATCTGTCATCGGTCCGGTATTAGCGCAATGGGCCGTAATTAATTCTCCATTGTCCAGTTGTATCTCGGCAAAAAAGCGTTTGTAACGTTTAATTAAAATCCCCTTGACAAGAGAAGGGTAAGTGTGAACCAACAAGGAAGTCATCAAATTTTCGCCGAGGGATATCAAGGTAAAGAATAGCCTTTTTTTGGGAATCTTAACCTGAAGACAAGAAACCTTTCAGTTATCAGTGAACAGTGATCGGTAAACAGTAATCATACTATTTTCCTTTATTCCTAGCAGGCATTTTACTCTCTTGGGTTTGGTGGGTAAAATGTATTCTAAAATACATTCCTGCTGGCGAGCAAATGGAACGAACCACAAAGACACAAAGGACACAAAGATTGATCGGTATTATATAGGTTAAACTTATCACACAAAGAATAAGAGAGCCGGCATTTTACTCCCCTCTCCCTTTGGTTGTGGGGGTAAGGGAAATTAACCATCTCTGCGATTACTTGTGAAAAATGGCATCAGGGACAAGAAAACGGCAATTTTCTACTTAAGACTGTCCACTAAAAACTCACATCTGATCACTGATAACTGATAACTGATCACTGATAACTGATAACCGCTCAGGTACAATAAAACCTTGAGGCTTAATAGATATTGAGATTATGGGTAACACTTTCGGACGACTATTTCGGGTTTCCACTTTTGGAGAATCTCACGGGGGTGGGGTAGGAGTGGTTATCGATGGTTGTCCCCCGCGCTTAGAAATTTCCGAAGAGGAGATTCAAATCGATTTAGACCGTCGCAAACCGGGACAAAGCAGAATCGTGACCCCGCGTCGGGAAAATGACATTTGTGAGATAATTTCTGGCGTTTTTGAAGGTAAAACCCTCGGTACACCGATCGCTATTTTAGTGCGGAATCAGGATGCTCGTTCGCAAGATTACAACGAAATGGCCGAGAAATTCCGACCTTCCCATGCAGATGCCACCTATGAAGCAAAATACGGCATTCGCAACTGGAAAGGAGGAGGCAGATCCTCGGCCCGGGAAACCATCGGCCGGGTGGCCGCAGGAGCGATCGCTAAAAAAATCCTTAAATCTGTCTATAATGTCGAGATTATCGGCTATGTGAAGCGAATTAAAGATATTGAGGCAATCATCGACCCCAACACCGTCACCCTCGACGAGGTGGAAAGTAATATGGTGCGTTGTCCGGACGAGGAAACGGCCGCCAAAATGATCGCCCTGATTGACCAAATTCGCCTGGATAAAGACTCGATCGGCGGTGTGGTGGAATGTGTAGCCAGAAATGTGCCGAAAGGTCTAGGAGAACCTGTTTTTGATAAGCTAGAAGCTGATTTAGCTAAGGGGATGATGTCCTTACCCGCGAGTAAGGGATTTGAAATCGGATCGGGATTCGCGGGAACTTTCTTAACCGGCAGCGAACACAATGACGAGTATTTTATCGATGATAACGGGGAAATTCGCACCACTAGCAATCGTTCGGGGGGCATCCAAGGGGGAATCAGTAACGGTGAAAATATCATTATCCGCACCGCTTTTAAACCGACCGCGACTATCGGTAAAGAACAAAAAACCGTGACGCGCACCGGGGAAGAAACCACCCTGGCAGCCAAAGGAAGACACGATCCTTGCGTTTTACCCCGGGCCGTCCCCATGGTAGAAGCGATGATGGCTTTGGTATTATGCGATCATCTGCTCCGTTTTCAGGGACAATGTACGATTAGCGATCGCTTTTTCTAAACCTTTATCTGCGATGAAATTTTTATTCCTCCATTCCAATTTTCCCGCCCAATTTCGCCATTTAATCACGGTTTTGGCTCAAGACCCCCGAAATCAACTGATTTTCGGCACTACCCGGCAAGAGGGAGAGATAGCGGGGGTAAAAAAATTTATTTACAAGGAAAGTCGCGCTGTTTCTCCCCAAACCCATCATTATGTCCGTCCCCTGGAAAGTGCGGTTTTGCAAGGTCAAGCGGTTTATGGTGTTTGCCAACAATTGAAAAATCAAGGATTTTATCCCGATATTGTCTATGCACATTCTGGCTGGGGGCCGGGTCTATTTATCAAGGATATTTTCCCGAAAACTAAGTTTTTAGCCTATTTTGAATGGTTTTATCATGCCCATGGTTCCGATGCTGATTTTGATCCGGCGGATCCCCTCAATGCTGATGCCGAGGCCCGGATTAGAATTAAAAATGCGCCGATCCTGATCGATCTGGTCAGTTGCGATCGAGGTTTATCGCCGACTATCTGGCAAAAACAACAATTTCCGCCGGAATTTCACCCAAAACTGACGGTTTTGCACGATGGCATCGATACAGACTATTTCTGTCCCCGTCCCGATGTGCAGTTAGTGATTCCAGAGATAGGTTTAGATTTATCCGGTGTTAAGGAGATTGTCACCTATGCAACCCGGGGAATGGAACCCTATCGCGGTTTTCCCCAATTTATGACGGCTGTTTCCCTAATTTTAGCCCGTCGGCCTAACTGTCATGTGGTGATTGTCGGTGAGGATCGGGTCGCTTATGGGAAAACTCTACCGGACGGCAAAACCTATAAACAATTGATGTTAGAAAGCCTTTCTTTGGATTTATCCCGGGTGCATTTTACCGGTTCTCTGCCCTACGGTCAATATAAGCAGGTTTTACAGGCATCGGCGGCCCATATCTATCTTACCCGTCCTTTTGTGCTGTCTTGGTCGATGTTAGAGGCTATGGCTATGGGTTGTGTGGTGATCGGTTCCGATACTCCTCCCGTGCGAGAATTAATTACTGATGGGGAAAATGGTTTCTTAGTGGATTTCTTTTCTCCCCAACAAATAGCCGATCGCGTGGATGAAGTGTTAAATTATCCCCCGGGTTGGCAAAATCTGCGTTTAAATGCTAGGGAAACCATCAAACAACGCTACGACCTCAAGCAATGTTTACAGGATCATCTAGATTGGTTATTGAGTTGATTTTTCGGTAATGATTTGGTAGTAGTGGCGTAGGCTTCTTGCTTATCCGGTATGAAGTGTGTCAAATATTTATTAATAAAAATAATTGGAACCCGCTCAGTCTTTAAACCTCTAGCTTGATCATGACTCTTCTGATAAATATCTTTTTGTGGCTCCTGTCTGGCTTACTCAAATAT
>SFAU01000174.1 GCA_007096045.1 Microcystis novacekii Mn_MB_F_20050700_S1
TGATAATTGACCACTGTTACATTTGGTAAATCGAGGAGTTGATCAAAATTTATCCACATAACCCACCTCCTGTTCTGTGTTACTATTATACCATGCTCACACAGAACCTAGAAGAGCCCTTAATTAATTTAAAGGGATGATTGGTTACTAAGTAGGGAGGCACAATTATTTGTAGTAACCCATGCGGGCGTTGGGTTTCATACTTCAACCCAACCTACGTTCATCTTATATTTAATTCCACCCACCTACTTAGCAGGTCAATATCTAGATTTATTCTGGCAAATCTCCAAAACGCTCTCGATAGCGTTGAAGCAATGCTTCTAAATCCTCAGCCCGCATTTTTTCTTGTTCAGCCCGCATTCTTTCCTGTTGGGCCCGCATTCTTTCCTGTTGGGCCCGCATTCTTTCCTGTTCAGTTAGCTCTGACTCCGTGGGTAGTAAATCGCCGGCAAAAGTCGCCCAACGTAACCAAACTGCCTCGACTCCCTTATACTCCCCTTGCCAGCGTACCAAAGCCAACCCTAGTCTTTCACTGAAAAATCTTTCTCCCTCCTCTAGAGATAATGGCTCGTAGTTGCCATCTCTGAGGATAAAACCCGCCCAGTCTTCAGGATTAAAGGGATCGTACCAGAAATATTCTGGCACTCGCAAACGGTCTTGATAGATGGCTTTCTTTTCAGTTTTATCCTGTGGAGCGGTACTTTCGGAAAGGAGTTCGATAACCACGTCGGGAGCTTTCCCTTCTTCCCAAACCACCCAACTTTTTCTTTCCGCTTTAGGAACTCCCAGGACAGCAAAAAAATCGGGACCGCGAAATTCCTCGCTTTTTAACTGTGCGGCACTGAAATAAACGAACATATTGCCGCCTACATAGCCATCTTCCCTGGCACCTAACCAGGGTAACAAGGTGTCCATGAGGATATCCATCTGAAGTTTATGTCGTTGAGTTTCCATGGGAACGCCGTCATCGCAGGGCAATTCATCTTGGGTGGGCAGTGAAAGTGGAGAAGGGGCAATAGTGGAAGTCATCGGAGCTACACTGGTGATTAGACTTATGGGGCTTTTTCCTCTAGCACTAGGGAAAAGAATCTACTGGCTAGAATTGAGATGGGGGCAAAATATTATGGCAATTATAGCTTAACTATCCATTGCTCTTGCTCAAGATCTCACTGTATAACTCTAAATATTTTTGTGCCTGTAACTCCAAAGTAAATTCTTGCTCCACTTTTTGCCTTGCCCTAATGCACAATTGGTTATACCTTTCTGTATCTTCTAATACCCAATTAATTCCCCGTGCCAAGTCTTCCACCTCGAAGGGGTGGGCCAGATAACCATTCTCTTGATGTTCAATCATATCAGGCATTCCACCAATTTTAAAGGCAACAGAGGGAATGCCACAAGCGAGAGCTTCCATGACTGTATTGGGAAGATTGTCCTCAATTGAGGGAGCGACAAAAATATCGGCGGCGGCATAGACTAAAGCTAGGGAAATATCATCATTTAATCTGCCTAAATAATGGGTTTTCAGTCCAAAATCAGGCGGATTAACTGGTTCAGAGGCTCCGAAGACTACTAACTCTAATTTATGCTGCCATATTTCCCATTGGCTGAGTTTTTTTATAGCAGGCAGCAGTAGATGAAATCCTTTTCGGTTATCGCTTGTTGCCGTCATAGCACCGAAGAGGATAAGCTGTTTATCTTGGGGTAATCCTAAGAGATAACGAGCAGTGTTTTTCTCGATTGATTGATATCTTTGAATATCTAAACCATTGGCAATTACTTCTATCCGTAAATGCTGAAATAGAGAACTATTTCTAGCACAATCTGCTAACCATTGGCTGGGGGTAACAATAGTCAGATTGAGATTTTTCGACGCTTTAGCTTTTCGCCACCAAACCCAACGAGAAATATCCCTATCTTGCTGACTTTTTAATTGGGGACAATGACCACAGGATTGAGTATATTTATCGCATTCTCCACTATAATGACAACCACCAGTAAAAGGCCACATATCGTGAGCCGTCCAAACAAGAGGTTGCTTAAATTTAGCTAGGGTTTCAATTTGTAAAAACCCGGCATTAATCCAGTGTAAATTAATTATATCTGGATTAATTTGGGCTACTCTAGAAACAAGGCGATCGGGAAGCCATTGGATAGAATAAGGTGTTCTCTCTCTTTGAGAATATAATGACAAGGGCAAGTGATCAACCCCAGGTATTAGTTTCGTCCATCCCTTCATTAATTTACTTGCTGGCGATAAAACAGTATAGTCATCAGTCGTTTTATCATTAACTAGCATAGTCGCTGCTACACCAATCCGATGTAACCCTTTATGCAGACGATGAGCGGCTATAAAAGCCCCTCCTTGACTATCAGAATAACTTAGTAAACAGACTTTCATGACTCAAGGAACATTTTATCAATTTGCAATAGTCTTCCACAGTTAGCACCCACATCGAAAACTATATGTATGTGGTGATACTCTAATGACCTTTCCATCAGAGCCAATTGGGAAGTATTAAGATTATATCTCTTGACTTCAAATCCCAGTTTTATGAACAGTTTTTTAACGATATTTTTTGTCATCTTTTAGTTCTTTTAAAATTTATCAATGTTTTGAAGGTGAATTTAGTGTAATTATTTCTAGGGTTTCATAGCTTCCATAAATAAAGAGTCTGGTTTGCGAATTTTGCTCTCTATCATATCTAAACCGTAACTATTAAAATCTGGTATTCTACTTTCATCAGCACGACAAACACGCACATCGGTAAATCCCATTTGCTCCAGCAGCCGCTTCAAGGAATAGCGATCATACATCCAACGATGAATTTCCCCTGAATTCCGAAACATACCCTCTTCAAAAGATTTTTTAGCTTCATTTCCTGCCACAAGTGCTACTAGATATTTAGCTATAACAATTCTCAGTTTCCGTAAAAACCAAGCGGGACTCTTAGCCATTATTCTCTCCCTCAGGGACTTTTGATCAGCTTGAATTTCCCAAAACTTTTCCGCCTCCGCACCAATTCGATAACGCACGAAATCTTTATTAGGAATATTTGGATCAATTAAAAAATTGACCATTTCACCTCCACCGAAGCTGCGAACTGTTTGATCGTAAAGTTCGAGCATCATCCAATCATAGTTTGGTTCTGCTTCTTTAATACCAGAATCGACTTGTTCCAAAACATTTAAGTAATCTCTAACTATCGATTCAAGATCGGGAACAACGATTCTGATTATACCTTTTGGTTTGAGAACGCGGTAACATTCTACAAGTAATTTCTGGGTTTCCTTTTGCTTGAGATGTTCTAGAACATGGGAACTATAACAGGCATCAAATTCAGCATCAGGGTAGGGCAAGTTTTTACGAATATCATATTCCCTGACTTCCGGTGAAGATGACGCTATATCAATATTCACCCAAGCAGGATGAAAGGTGGAGCCACAGCCAAAATTCAAGAGTTTCATTAGCTTGCTATATTCGTCAAAAATTATACGTTATCTATCTAAATTTTACGATAAATACTGACCACAGATATTCCTCGAGGAAATAATTCGGAAGAAATCAAACCTTTAGCAAAAATCTTTCCTATGATTCTACTCACTATATCTAGGATTTTATAGGTAATGCCAAAATCGATGTTCCTTATATCTTTTCCAAGAAACTTAAATAATGCCAATTTGACAATAGTTGTCGCATAAAATGATTTGTGAACTTCTTGTAATGGTTCATGCCAAATTTCTAGATTTTCAATGGGAAAGTATTTCGTTATATTTTTTAAGCTTGTATCAGTCCACCGCGTAACATGATGAGGTGGCATATCAAGAAAAAAGTTGGATACATATTTGCTAAACGAATCATAACTGGGAACTGATAATATAAGAATTCCTCCAGGTTTAAGACAGGCAATACTAGCAGCAATGAATGAATGAACATCTCCTATATGTTCTAAAACTTGAAAAGCACATACGACATCGTAGTTTTCTGCATAGGAAATAGCATGAGATTGAATTGACTCATTAATTACATTAAGCTTATTAGATTGAGCCAAATCTTTAGCTTTTTGACTAAACTCAAGACCAGTGTAGTTTTTACTACTTATCTTTTTTGAAAAACTTCCTTGTCCACAACCAATTTCTAAAACAGAATCAGAAGGTTTGATAAATTGACTAGCATAATTATATTCATTTTTTTCTTCCAAGTAATACCAATCAAATACTTGTAGTTTTTCATAAAAATTCTCTGAACCCGTTATCATCGGAAAGAAAAAATAAAGATCTGATTCAAGACAGTGATAAAAATCGATATATTGAATATTGCCAAACTCTGAAGCCACATCACAGTTCAGCATTTTTTTATAGAGACTTACTAAGTCACTAACAGCTATCTTTTCAACTAAGCCAATTTTTGAGCTTTTGCTTAAGGGACAATATACTGATTCTTGATTTATTTGCTCTGTCATGGTAACTCCAAATTTAATTTATAAAAACTTTTGCTAATTTTCTTGATAAACTAGACAATAAGCTAACATAGAAAATATTATGATCTGTAAAATCATCTGCTTCAACATGACGCAGCAAAAATGGGGGATGTTTTAAAGGGAAAATCATCTCTTCTACTGGAAGATTGGCAACTTTACTTTTACTACTGCTTGTATGAGTAGCACCTTCACCAAATCCAATATTACTAACTAAATTTACATTGGGAAGAATGGTTAAACCATTCTGAATCCAACAGGCAAAAGTCCATCTATAATCCCATACGGTAGGATTTCCTTCATAAGTTCTCTGGAAGTTTTTAGTCCAGTATTTTACTGATTTTCGATCTTCTAAGATAGATGTGATCAAGTTCTCGGTTTTAATTTTTGGCCACAGTTTCAAATCATAATCAAAGTATTTCCAAGCTCTTCGCCAACTTGCCCATCCCCAAATATGATTGTAGCGAGAGAAGTAGTAACTGTCATTTGTACGATTGCGCCCAAATTGGAAATTATTTCCTGAAATGACCATTATCCTTTCATCATGTCTGTAGTAGTTTAGTAGTTCCTCGCAAAAGCGAAAAAAAGTTGGGTGAGGTAGGCAGTCATCTTCAAAAATAATTGCTTCTTCCACCTGCTCAAATACCCATGTAATTCCTGTAGCTGGACGCTTACCACATCCCAAATTTACATCCGAATAATTCGTCAAAACCTCACAATCCCAATCAACCCTATCAATAATAGCACGCGCTGCCTTACACTTTTCAACATCATCCGGTCTATCAGGACGCGGACCGTCAGCAACTACTAATAACTTAGGTGGTTTTGCTTGACGAATGGCTTCAAATACCCTCGCCGTCGTATCAGGTCGATTGAAAATTAGGAAGGCGACAGGAGTGGTTAATTGGAAGTCAGTCATAGACGGATTTACTGTTAACTTGTAGCACAATAACCCACTCTGACCAAATTGTCAACCAAGAGCTGCATAGCCGCTGCTTCCACCGTCAGAGTGACTGAGTAAGATACTTTCATGGCTTAGAAAATCCATTCATTATTTTCTCAATTTAACTGCCCGAATTGTTCTTGGTAACGGGCCAACAAAGCTTCTAGTTCTAGAACTCGCTGCCGTTCTCTTTCTGCGCGTTGAGCTTCCTGTTCGGCGCGTTGGGTTTGCTGCTCAGCGCGTTGGGTTTCCTGTTCGGCGCGTTGAGCTTCCTGCTCGGCGCGTTGGGTTTGCTGCTCAGTAGGAGTCAGTATCCAATTGCCGTCTCGTCCGTACCAGCGCAGCCACAACCGCTCAATGCCTTGACAATTTCCAGCCCAAAGTCCCAATCCCAATTGTACTTCCTCTAGCCACAACTGCTGGTTTTCTAGTTTTAAAGGCTGATATTTTCCTGATTTTAAGGTAAATGCCTGCAATTGGTTGCTGTAGCGATCGAACACCACGTAGTAGGGAATGCCTAAAATTCGTTCGTAAACTTCCCACTTGGTGGGAGGTTGGTTGATTCCCCGCACGGTACGCCCTAAATCTTCTGCTTCCGTTCCAGGAGAGAGTAATTCGATGGCGATGAAGGGAACAATTTCTTCCTGCCAAATCACATAACTCAGGCGCAATTCCTCTCCTTGGTACAGCCGCGAGACTCCCAAAGCGGCAAACCAGTCCGGCCGCTTGTACCATTGGGGATGGTAAGGGTCGTAGTAGAGATTTAGATCGCTGGCGATAAATATTTGTTCGGCAGGATAGTTAGAAGATCGAAAGGTCTGGCGCAATAATTCGGGTTGGAAGAGATGAAATTCGTCAGGCAAGCCAGGTTCCTCCGGGTTTTCGCTGGGGAGGTCGTACATGGTTGGTAACATTTCTTTGGGTGGAAGGGACGGCGTTCTCTGGTACATGGGGGGAATGTGGCTAGTTTGGTGTTTAGTTTAGCAAGATAATATGGCATTCATGTCAATTTTAGACCCCTGAACGCCGCAAGCCTTGATGCACAATAAATCGGAACAGTCGTCAATTCCTCGTTCTCCATTGGTGAAAATGCCGATTCAAAAATGAAGTACTCCACTGGGGGAGTCTTACCAAAATCCGCCCAGAGGAAGTTAGAGACTTTCGGGATTAATCCCCAATTCCCTGAGTTTAGCCGCCAATCGCTCGGCTTTTTCTTCGGCTTCCTCAGCTTTCTGTTGTGCTTCCTCAGCTTTCTGTTGTGCTTCCTCAGCCAACTCTCGCTCAGTTGGTAACAACATTCCATCCAAAGTCGCCCAGCGAATCCAGACGGTTGTTACCCCCCTGTATTTTCCCTGCCAACGAACTAAAGCTAATCCCAAACGGCCACTGATTAGCCATCCTTTCTCGTTGGGTTGCCGTGGTTCATATAGGCCATCAACCAAGACAAATTCGGCAAAATCTTCAGGGTTAAAAGGATCGTACCAGAAATATTCAGGCACTCGTAACTTATCTTGATAAATCTGTTTTTTCTCGGTTTTGTCTATTTGGGCGGTGCTTTCTGAGAGTAGTTCAATCACTACATCGGGGGCTTTTCCCTCCTCCCAAGTAACCCAACTTTTTCGCTCCCCTTTTGGCACGCCTAAGACGGCAAAAAAATCAGGTCCTTTGAAGTCTTGATTTTTCAGTTGTGCTGTACTGAAATAGACAAACATATTGCCACTGGCATAACCATCTTCTCGCTGCTCTAGCCAAGGAGATATAGTGTCTATTAACAGATCCATCTGCCATTTATGCCTTTGAGTTTCCATGGGGACTCCATCATCGCAGGGAAGTTCATCTTGCGTGGGTAATGCAGTTAAATGCATCGGTTGACTAATAGTTAGAGTTTCCATATTTCTGTCCTATATTTTGGGTTTAGTTATTTAGATTTCCTAGATTTTTTGCCCTCTTTAACTGGCTATATTATATTAAAACTCTAAGCTAAGAAGCATCTAAGTAGAAATCATCATCCAAGAGCTGCTCAGTTGAAAAAGGACAGGTGATTGGATAATCATTTTCTAATGGTATGCGAACGCCAAATTTAGCTTTTTTTCCATCTCTAATTGCCAGCTGGCGAGCGTCTGGATAGACCGAGGAAACTGCTGTTGACAGATAGGGATTGAGAGATGGAGTATCTCGTAAGCTTTTTTGAACTCGCTGCCGGTGTTCGTTGATTGAATCATACCAACTGCCTGTCATAGCATCAGGCGCATCGCCTTGTATCTTGAGCTTGAGTAAATGAGCCAACAAAACCATTAAGTTACTTTCTAAGGCTCTTTTTTCTGACTTGCCCAAGTCTTGTAATTCCTCAATTAAGTGTTCAACGTCTAGTTGTTCAAATTGACGATCTTTTAATTGTTGGATTGTCTGCTCAATCCACAATTCAAAATCAGAATCATATAAAATATTGGACATTTCTCGCAGTTTTATTAATGATATAACTCCGACAATCTTAATATTAACAAATATTGTCAGTTGTGTCAAGTGGCGATATTGTACCCCATATACAATTTTCTGGCTTCAGTACAGAAAAAAAGCTTAAAGATTGCTTTGTGTCTATTTATTAATTACTCAAAGAAAATGCCCAGGCCATGCTTTCTAATATGTGAGTAAGCACCGAAACCAAACCCCAATCCGAAGAAATTTAGGCCATCGTAACCTCCAGAAGTTAATAGCCATATTGACCATCCAAGCACACCTGGTAGAACAGTTAGCAAAGCCGTGCGTTCCTTGGGATCAAAAGCATAAGGGTTAAGTAATGCCTTACAATATAAATAGGGTATCTTAATATAGAAAAAGAAGATAACGACAAGGAATAAAGGTAATCCACCCTTGAGAAGAAAAGTCAGAGGCCCTATATGAAGCCAATTTATTTCCAAATCTACATTCCAACCTCTGCGTATAGGATTAATAAAAGTAGCACCTAGACCTTTACCGGCTAAAAAATCTAGATCTTGTAGATTTCCAATTACAAAAGAAGCCTCTTCAATTCGGGCGTTATCTGAACCGCTAGATTCATCAGTAAAAGCTCTCTCATATAGTAAATTCCCCTGGAATAGTTGTACCAGATCAAAATCGAAAGTTATAGCAATAATAGCAATAAATATAAAAATTGTAAAAGATATTAAGATAAACTTTAGCCACCTTAATGACATAGATGGTTGAGGGTTAAGAACCATAGTTCTGCTACATACTTTGTAAAATAATAAGCCAAAGCCAGAACAAATGAAGACAACTAGTACGCCTAGAAAAGCCCCTCTAGTTGCGCCTATAAATCCAGCAAAGTAGAATTGTAAAAATACTAATCCTAACAGTGGAATTACCAAAAACCATCCCAACCTGCATAAAATTACTAGAGAAATACCAGTGGCTATCAAGCTTGCCGTTATAATTATCATATTCCCACCTGCTACTCTTGTATCCATTCCTATAGCCGAGTTTGTACTTATCACTCCTTTCGCTAACATAACTTTAATACTTGTCTGAAAAGTTTGATAGATTATGTAAGTTAAAAAAAACGCATAAGCAGTAAGTTGAAACTTTGGAGAATAGGATTTGGAGAGAAGGAAGAACATAGCCATTCCGAACCATGGATAGATAAGAATAAGCCATTCTTTGTACATCCAGTCAATTCCATTACCAGAGATCCAGCCGATCAAACTATACAACAATAAAGCAGAGCCATATAAAATTCCTATTTTTCCCAAAAGCAACTTTCTAAACTCTTTTTCAATCAAAAATGCCGATGCTAAGGAAATTAAAAATCCCCACATCGTTGGAGAAATAATAAATCTAATGGTAGCCTCAGTTTTCCCAAACCAAATATACTCAAGAAAATTAAAATAAACTAGAGGCAAACTGATATAAAAAATCAAAGTAGCGATGAGTTTATTAACTAATTTATTTTCTCTACTATTCATTTTAGTTTATCTCCTATGTAATGGAAGTCATAAATTGAATTTTACACAAACCCTAAAACTTTCTTAAAAGCTGTTATCAATTGCTCAGTTGAGTGGAGTTGCCTGTACCTCTCAAAATCTGGCTCGATCAAGAGCCTACCAGTGGAGAGTTCCGTCCGCAATTTTTCTAAAAGACTGACACACTGAGCGATATTTCCTGACTCAATTGTGTATCCTAAATGAAACTTTTTCACTCTTTCTCCTATACAGTATTGCTGGTTGGCGATCACTAGCTTCTGAAAACAAGCCGCTTTGATTAATGTGTTACTACTATAGGGAAAATTTTCTCGTACAGCAAACAAAACATCAGAGATTTTGACCAAAGCATTAAATTGCGACTCGCTAGGAATTTGCGTCAGATAAAAAAAACAATTCTCCGGTTCTGAGCAAAAAAACGATTTAATTGTCTCAATTTCTTGATCTTTAAGCCCTATGGTTGATAGATTTCCTGCAAAAACAAATAACCAACCTTCGGGAACTTGCCTAGATAATTCTACAAAAGTTGGCAGTCCTTTGTACTCACTCAAGCTTCCGAGCAAACTTATTATTCTTTTGCCCCCAGCTTTGGCGGCAATATCTTTGACTATCTGCCAATCTAAATCGGGGGGCGATTCATCGGTAAAATCGGGAAAAGCTATGACTGGTTTAGCGATTTTTCTTTGTAGTCTATCGGCAATACCTTCGTCTAGCACCGCGACACCCGGACAGTGCTTGGATTTCAAGACCGCAAAGGGATCGAGAATGCCCCGGCGAAGTTGTTGGTATTTCAGATTCTTCCGCAGAGGGGGTTGAAAATACAATCCAGACCAAGGATAGGGAAAAATGTGATCGCTGGTAGCTGCAGTTAAATAAGAACCCAAATAACTGTCCAGCCAAGCAAAAAAGGTTAAATCTGGTATTTTGCCCAGTTTTGCGGCGATTTTTTCCATAATCTTCGCCACTTGTTGCCAACGAGCGATCGCCATTTTTCGCCGCTGCCATCGCCGTAGAGGGAAGTAGGGTAATAGGGGTTCATTTAGTCCAAAGCAGTGAAGACGATTAGTCAACTCTGGACAAAAGCCAATAATCCATTGATTTACTTCTTCTGGTGCGGGACAAAGGACAATTACCTCATGTCCCAATTCTAGTAGCGTCTTGGCGAAAAACTTCAGGTAGGTCGGGTGGTGGCCACCCCACAGGGGATCAACTAGGGCGATGGTTTTCAAGGTTTTTAACTCTGCTTCTTAGATTTCTGTGATACGGCCACGAACATATGATTGCCTATACTAACCTTACTGATGTCATTTTCAAGCAATGGCTCAAGCCGGCCGTAGGAACCCAGTTTAAACCAATTATAGCCACAATCCCTAAGCATTAAGATAATGTCTGAAGGTTGATAACCAAAGGCTTTTGACATTTCATCGGTAATTTCTATTAAAAGTCGAGAGATTTTTTGGGATTGAAACATTTCCAGCATTCCCTTGAGTACAAGGTATTCTCCGCCTTCAACATCAAGTTTCATTAAATCTATATGCTGTACATTATTCTTTTGTAACCAGGTAGAACCCTGAAAAAGTTGAACTGGTATTGTCTTAAATTTATCGGGAGCTGCTGAAGGATGAATAATGTTGCCCAATGAGTTATAAACTTCCATTCCGGGTGCGCCTGAATTGAATTCTACAATCTCATCTTTTTCTCCAAAACCTGCCTGATGTATTTCCAGGTTATTAAATTTGTTCAACTCCTTATTTTTTTTCAGTAGATTGAAGGCAAATTCTCCCGGTTCAAAAGCTATAACACGTCCGCTTGGAGTTACTATTTTAGAGCAAAACAGCGAGAAGTAGCCAATGTTAGCACCAATATCCAGAAAAGTTTGTCCAGGTTTGAGATGATCGCGGATGAAATCAAGTGATTCAGGTTCAAATATATATTTAGTATAGCCAATTGTAAAGTACATATCTGGGTGGATCACCATTGGCAGATTGATTCCTGGCATCACATCCACCAACTCTTGACTTTTGGCTTTTGCCGCTTCTAATTTAAGCTGATTTTGCCGAAAAAGATTTTGATCTAATCTTAATCTGCGGGTGATCGCTCTTGTTACCCTTCTTGAAAAAAATTTTAAGCTTTTCACAGTTATGTACTCCTTATATACAAAAAATTATAATGATTTAATACCCATCAAACGAAAAACTAATTTTTCTGTAATCCCCAATTTTGCAAAAACTAATGACAGGGATTTGGCTAGAGTTTTCAGGCGATATATGCCGTCAAAATAAGAGGCTTCAATGCGAGGAATTGAGAAAATTGCAACTATATAAAAAATAATCATTGTAGCAATTTGTATTCCAGTATTTGCTTTTATATAAATGATTATAGCATGAAAACAACAAGCTACAACCATCAATAACAAAGATGAGTATAGAGGTTTAATTAACCAACGACAAAAAGTCATCCAGTCCATGTTAGGCTTAAGACGGCGAGACAAATAAATTGTTCCAACAAACGTCATTAGCTGTCCTAGCACCGCATATTGAAAACCAAACATTAAAGCAAATGTAACAAAAAATGGTAGATAACCAAGCCCGATAATCATGTGAAAAATCCAGTTACCTTTTGCGTCCCCCTTACTCAGTCCGAAAAAAAATGGTACTATAGCATTGCCATGAATATAGCCTACCCAGCAAAAAATAAACAACTGAAAACTAGCTTTGCTAGAAAATTCGGCATTGACCATAATAGTTAATAAGGCTGGACCAGCAATAATCAGTCCTGAATAGACAAAACCTGCAATTAACCCAATAAACCAGCGCAAGCGGTCTTCTATTTGTTCTGCTACCACTTCTAATTTATCTCCTTGAGCCGAGAGCATAGGAAATAGATAAGAGGACTGTCCAACTAACATTTGGTGAACTGTTATATAAATTCTTTGAGCAAAGGTGTAAAAAGGTAAAGAAGAACTGCCAAACACAGAAGTTAAAAATATTTTATCAACACCATCAAAAAATATAGCTTTGATCTGAGTCATGTAAACCCATTTTCCAAAAGACCAAAGCTCAATAAACATAGCTTGATGCCAGGAAGGGGTTGTCAGAAATCCCAGGATTTTAGTGACTATAAACCCCGTACATAAACAATTTAGTAAAGATAGAGTTAAACTAATTATTCCCAGAGTTAAAATACTAGGAAAGGCTTTCAAAAAAGTGATTCCAAAAATACCATTGGCTAACATAAAAGTAGTGTTGAGCTTTGTTTGCCAGTCAAATCTCTGAAGAGAAGTGAGAAATATATTAAAATAACCGGTGATTTGTTGTAATAAAAATGCTAATCCTAATAATATACAGTACCAACGTCCTATATCAGCATTTCCTTCATATTTACTCCACTGAACAATCCCAGCAGAACCGAAAGTAAAAATACAAAACCCAAACAATCCAAAAGCCAGAGAAGTTGTAAAACAGACACCAGCTATTTTCTGAATTTCTTGATAATTCTTTTCTTCATGAGCGCGACTAATCAACCGGGTTGCAGCCGCACCCAGTCCCAAACCACTAAAGGTGTTGTTGATGCCAACAATAGTAGCAATGGCAATGGCAAATCCAGCCTCCGCTTCTCCCAACCAGCGAATCGTTAACCCGGCAAAAAGGAATCCTAGAATAGCTGTCATGAGAGAACCAATGGCAGTCCACTTAGAGTTATTAACAGCTTTGGCAAGTAGATCGCTCAACTAAGTAAACTCCTTTTTGATACCGCTCTAATTAATTACATAACATCAGTGTTCTTAAATATAGCATCCATTTGCAGTATTTCTGAAGGATTTTCGTGATATCGCCATTCAAATCCCTTGCCAACCATAATATATTTATTCTCTTCTAGTAGTTTGATGATTTCCCATAAATAGGGTTGCTCTCGATAAAACTGACGAAATGATAATTCAATCACTAAGTATTTGGATTTTTTTAGTAAATTCATACTGCCCTTTAAAACCTCAAGCTCAAAACCTTGAACATCTAGTTTAATTACATCAGGGATTGGTAGATTATCACTGGCATATATTGCATCTAAAATTCTAATTTCTACTTCCTCCTGATCTTGCTGGTTTTGTGAAATACTATTGGGAAAATATTTATTTTGTTGTTCAGAATCAAGAAAAGAGGCTGAAGAAGTTCCTCCTTTAATTAATAACTTATCTTCCCTTTCACCTAAACCACACTGGTAAATAACTTTGCTAACTCCGGGTAAAGATAAAGATTGCAATTTTTCTTGATACTGAGATTGGGGTTCAAAAAAAACCACGTGTTCCAAAGTGGGACTCATTTGACTTAAAACATAAGTCCAGTGACCAGCATTTGCCCCTATATCACAGAGACACTTTGGTTGAATGAATTTCAGCAATACATCTATGGTCTCAAAACAATCTATATATCTGAATATACTTGATTCACATCCAAAATATTCGATTCTCTTCGATAGCCGAAACATCCTACTCGAGAGACCTTTTAACAATTTAGCCAACAATAATTTTTGTTCCATGATAGTCAATTAATTATTTTGTCAATTAGTTTCACAAAAGGTTAGGTTAAATTGTCGAGACGCAATCGCCGCCATTTTCCTCAAGCTTATGATTGATTTTCTGGTTTAATTTGCCGAATCAAATAGCGAACTTCTGACAGCAAAACCTCAAAACGCTTGTCTGACTCTTCCTGTCTTTGC
>SFAU01000175.1 GCA_007096045.1 Microcystis novacekii Mn_MB_F_20050700_S1
TCCTTGCTTGACCAAACTCGTCAACAGATTGCTGATAGTAGCACCCAACAAAATGTTATAGAATTGATTGAGAAGATTATTATCTACAAATTTCCTCAAAAAAGTCGTCAGGAGTTACAAGCCATGTTTAACCTTACTGAATGGAAACAAACTAAGTTTTATCAAGAAGCAAAAGAGGAGGGTAAAATAGAAGGTAAATTAGAAGGTAAATTAGAAGGTAAATTAGAAGGCAAATTAGAAGGTAAATTAGAAGGTAAATTAGAAGGCAAATTAGAGGCTAAGTTAGAAATGATACCAATTCTATTTAGACTGGGACTTAATGACAAACAAATTGCTCAGGAATTAGGAATCACAATTGATATTGTCCGTCAATTTATTGTCAATCAAAATAACTAAACCTACCTTGTTGTGCTTATCAATAGAAAAGTCGTCAGGAGTTACAAGCCATGTTTAATTTAACTGAATGGAAGCAAAATAAGTTTTATCAAGAGGCAAAAGAGGATGGTAAATTAGAAGGTAAAATCTATCGAAAACAATTGACAAAAATACCAGCAATGTCTTTATATATAATATAAGCGTTTCATCCCTTATAACCTCGTCCATTGCATAACACAAACCGAAGAAACCACCATGCCTGACTTAGCCGATATTCCTGGACTTTCTGCTCTACGCTCCCATACCAAAGGCGATCCACGCATCAAAATCGCCGTTCTTGATGGACCAATTGACTTAGAGCGCGCCTGTTTTCAAGGAGCAAATATTACCCGTATTAATCCCTATTGGGCCGAAGAATTTCCCATCGATCCCCAACACTTACAATCCTTCTTAGAAATAGAAGCTAGTGGCAAAAGTGATGAAGAAAAAGAGGAAATGTTTAAAGAGGCGATTCCAGATGAAAATATCCGCCATAGCTTGCATTTGCGCTTCCATGCTAACCATATTATCAGCACCATTTGTGGACAACCAGATTCACCTGTAGAAGGGATTGCTCCTAACGCTACTGTAATTAATATTCCCATCGCCTATGGGAACAATGATTTTATTAATCCCCTCAATCTTTCCCGTGCAATTAGTACCGCGATTGAACAGGGAGCGAATATTATTCATTGTGCGGCCTGTCACCCAACTCAAAGTGGATTAGCTCACGAATTTATTGACAAAGCGATTCGTCAAGCACAGGATAATAATATCTTGGTGATTGCTCCAGGGGGTAATGATAAAGGAGAGTGTTGGTGCGTTCCTGCTGTGTTAGAAAATGTCCTGACAGTAGGAGCCATGAAAGATACAGGAGAGCCGTTTAAATTTAGTAATTTTGGTGGTAAATATGCGACTCAAGGGATTCTTGCTCCCGGAGAGAATATTCTAGGAGCGCAACCCGGAACTGATGACCCCATCCGCAAAAAAGGGACTAGCTGCGCTGCTCCAATTGTGACAGGAACAGCCGCTTTATTAATGAGTTTACAATTAGAACAGGGTTTATCTCCTGATGCGGAAGCTGTGCGAGCAGCCTTGACTAATAGTGCCATCCCTTGCGATCCTAATCAAGTAGAAGAACCAGAACGCTGTCTGTTAGGAAAAATCAACATTTCTGGAGCTTATGAATTGCTGACAGGAGAGACATTAAAACCCGTTGAAGCTGACAACAATTTGGCAGCTAATATCAGAGAATCGGTGGTAACTCCAGTGACAGCGACAACCTCTGTTATCCCCTCTCGTTCAACCGAGATAGCGAATCAGGGAATAACTGCAACCATTTCAACAGCAGCAACAAGACAACCAGCGATCGCTCCTAGCAATGCTTCAGAAAATATTTCCTCAACTGGATTAATAAAAAATCATCAAGCACATAACAATATTGTCCTAAATAATGTTGTTCCTAGTCAACGCTCAAACCTCGTTTATGTGTTAGGAACCTTGGGTTATGATTTCGGGACAGAAGCACGTCGGGATACTTTTAAACAGTTAATGCCAACCATCACGATCGATAATATTGAATTACCATCCAATCCCTACGATGCACGGCAAATGGTAGATTATCTGGAAACTAATCTATCAGAAACTAAGTCTCTAATTTGGACAGTGAATTTAGAACTAACTCCCATCTATGCAATTAAACCAGTGGGAGCTTTTGCCGCTGAGATTTATCAAGTCATGCAATATATGTTAGCGGGTCAAATATTGCCAGAAGCTGACGAAGATTATGTTGAAAGAGTGAGTATTCCGGGCATTCTCACCGATGAGACTGTGAAACTTTTTTCCGGTCAAATCATTCCTGTCCTCAAAGTTAATAGTCCCCGGGGAATGTATGGCTGGAAAGTGAATACTTTGATTGAATCAGCCATAGAAACTGTTAGCGCGGAACATGAAATAGCCGATGAAGCGAGGATGCGGCGTTCTCTGACAAGTTTCTTAAATCGCATTTATTATGACTTACGCAATGTCGGACAAATCGCCCGCGATCGCGCCTTAAATTTCGCTGCTACTAACGCCTTTCAAGCAGTACAAACCTTCTCCCAAGCAGTGGCAATGGGAATGGAATTACACAGTATTGAAGTGGAAAAAAGCCCCTTCTGTCGCTATGGCAGTGAATGCTGGGATGTGAAATTAAAATTCTTTGATCCCGAAAATGGTCTGCGTGCTAAACGAGTTTTTCGCTTTACTATTGATGTCAGCGATCGCACCCCTGTAACTTTAGGTGAAGTGCGTTCTTGGGCTGTTTCTAAATAGCCTGAGTCTGCTAAGTACCTAAGCAAAAAATGATTAATCAATAAGGCCAGGGTTAACTTGTCAAAATTGTACCAAATGTACTTAACAAAAATGTCGATCAAATTCAATTATAATTAACTTCTTATTCAAAATTTTAGTTAATTATGCGTTACAAACTTTTAGGTAATAGTGGTCTGCGAGTTTCCGAACTATGTTTAGGAACGATGACATTCGGGGAAGATTGGGGTTGGGGGTCGGATAAAGAAGAAAGTCGGGCGGTTTTTCAGGCTTTTGCGGAAGCGGGCGGCAATTTTCTCGATACTGCTAATCTCTACACTAACGGAACCAGTGAAATATTAGTGGGGGAATTTGTCAAGGGCGATCGAGAAAAATGGGTAATCGCCACGAAATATTCTCTCAACACCCGCCCCGGCGATGTCAATGCCTGCGGAAATCATCGAAAAAACCTCTTTCAGGCGGTAGAAGCTAGTTTAAAGCGTTTAGGTACTGATTACATCGATTTACTCTGGCTTCATCTTTGGGACTCTCTCACTCCTATCGAGGAAGTGATGCGCGCTTTCGATGATTTGGTCAGGATGGGAAAAGTGCTTTATATCGGCATTTCTGACAGTCCTGCTTGGATTGTCTCCCAAGCAAACACCCTAGCCACCCTACGGGGATGGACACCCTTTATCGGACTACAAATAGAATATTCTCTCAAGGAACGCACCCCCGAACGGGAATTATTGCCCATGGCCAAAGCATTAAACATCGGGGTGACAGCTTGGAGTCCCCTGGGAGGAGGAGTTTTAACGGGAAAATATAATCAACCCAACCCCGTCGATGGTCGTTTAAGCATGACCGACCAACCTTTTCAAATTTTTGATCGCGATCTGAAAATTGCTGAGACTGTCCTAGAGATTGCCAGAGAAATTGAGAAATCACCGGCACAAGTGGCATTAAATTGGCTCAGAAATCGGCCTAACGCCGTAATTCCTCTGATTGGCGCTCGAAGATTGTCCCAATTGCAGGATAATTTAGCCTGTGTGGATTTTAACCTGACTGGGGAACAGCTGCAACGACTCGATAATATCAGTGCCATTTCCCTCGGTTTTCCCCAGGAACTTTTAGCCAGTCAATTTGTTCGCGATATCCTATTAGGAGGAGTAGCAGCACAATTAGACCGATGATGGAAGTATTTGTTTATGGAACCCTGAAACCTAGGGAGAGTAACTATTCTGCCTACTGTGCAGGAAAAGTGATCAACTCTAAAACCGCCTACACAAAGGGGCATTTATACCATCTTACCGCCCTCGGTTATCCCGGACTGACCGAGGGGGATGGCTGGGTGAAGGGAATTTTATTGACTTTTAACGCAGATTATGATATGGGGCTTTTGGATGCTTTGGAAGATTATCAACCAGCAAGACCCCCAGAAGAAAACGAGTATCAGCGTCGCAGAATTCCTATTTATAATCTAGAGCGAGAATTGATCGGCGAAGCCTGGGGATATATGATGACACCAGCAAAAATAGCTTTTCATGGCGGTATTTGGCTGCCCTCTGGTTGCTGGACAAGTAGCGATCGAGAATAGGGATGAGGAGGCCGATTCTGTTAAGATATACAAATTAAAAGCTTAATCGTGAAAAAATTATGTATTTACTCCTAGAAGTGGCCAGTGGCAAATTCCCCGTTTATTTTGTAGCAGTTTATGTGGTCGGTTTTCTCGCTGCCGTCACCATCGGTTCGATCGCTTGGTATAATTCTAAACGCCCGGTCGGTTGGGAAGATGCCCAAAGACCCGATATTATCCCCGAAGTGAAGACCGAGGTAGATTCTGATTCTCAATCCTAGAAAAAGGCAGTTATCAGTTACCAGTTACCAGTTATCAGTTATCAGTTATCAGATGCAAGTTTTCAGTTCACTGATTACTTTTCACTGTTTACTCATAACTGACAAATCCCCAACAGCCCAGAAAATAATCAAGATATTTGATCGATTGGGTGAATAAGTCCCCTATAATCACTAACATTGCCCATATCGATCTTCAGTGAAGCGGGAACAGTATGCGAATTCTATTTGTGGGTGCCGAGGCCGCCCCAATTGCCAAAGTTGGGGGAATGGGGGACGTAATTGGGGCATTACCGAAAGTCCTGCGTCAGCTAGGTCATGACGTGCGGATTTTTCTGCCCTACTATGGTTTTCTCCAGGAAAAAATGGACATCCCTTCCGAACCCATTTGGTCAGGATTCGCCATGTTTCAGGATTTTTTAGTCTATGAGACGGTTTTACCCGACACAGATATTCCTCTCTACCTCTTTGGTCATCTAGCTTTCTCTGGACGCAATATCTACGGAGGCGAAGATGAGGCCTGGAGATTTACCCTATTTGCGAATGGTGCGGCGGAATTCGCCTGGAATTACTGGAAACCGCAAGTTATTCACTGTCATGATTGGCACACGGGCATGATTCCCGTCTGGATGCACCAAGACCCCGATATTAGCACCGTTTTTACGATCCATAATCTCGCCTACCAGGGGCCTTGGCGGGAGGCATTAGAAAAAATGACTTGGTGTCCTTGGTATATGCAGGGCGATAATACCATGGCCGCGGCGGTTCAATTTGCTAATCGCGTCACTACCGTTTCTCCCACCTATGCCCGTCAAATACAGACCCCCATTTATGGCGAAAATTTAGAGGGATTATTGTCCTATATTTCCGGCAATCTGGTGGGGATTGTCAACGGCATCGATACGGAGGTGTATGACCCGGCTAAAGATGTTTATCTTAAGCAGAATTTTACCCCAGAAACCATCGAAAAACGTCTGGCCAACAAAATTGCCCTGCAAGAAGAAGTGGGGCTACAGGTCAGTAAAAGTGCCTTTGTCATGGCGATGGTGACGCGTTTGGTGGAACAAAAAGGTATTGATCTAGTGATGCAAATTTTAGATCGCTTTCTCACCTATACTGATGCACAATTGATTATTTTAGGTACAGGCGATCGCTATTATGAAACCCAACTGTGGGAGATGACTTCCCGTTTCCGGGGGCGAATGTCCCTGCATCTTCTCTATAGTGATGCTCTTTCCCGTCGCATCTATGGGGGGGCCGATGCTTTGTTAATGCCTTCCCGTTTTGAACCCTGCGGCATCTCCCAATTAATGGCCATGCGTTACGGTTGTATTCCCATGGTACGCCGCACCGGTGGTTTAGTCGATACGGTGTCTTTCCACGACCCGATTCAGGAAAAAGGAACGGGATTTAGTTTCGATCGCTATGAACCTTTAGACCTGTTTACCTGTATGATCCGGACTTGGGAAAGTTTTCGTTATAAACAGGATTGGCAAAAACTACAGCAACGGGCAATGACTCAGGATTTTAGTTGGTATAAATCCGCTTTGGAATATCTCAAAATCTACAAACAAATCACCGGACAATCGGAGCAATTATCCGATGAAGAAAAGGATAAATTTGTCGCCCTGACTAGCAGTTAAATCCTCTTTGATTAGGGGTGAAAATATATCACCCCTACTGGAGAGAAATTAATCAGTAATGGCGTTGAGAAGAACTTCCGCTAGGGTCATATCTTCCATATCATCGATAGTAATTGTGTCAACGATATCGAATTTAGCCCCCGCCGATTCTAGCTGATCGTCTAAAGCTTTAAGAAATTCGGTTGCTTGTCGATCATTGCCTACTTGAATCAGAGAAATGGCTAATTCTTGATCGTTATCGAGTTTTCGAGAAGCTTCGATAATTTGACGCATCACCGCTTTGCGATCATCTGGTTCTCCGTCGGTAATCACCAGAATAGTTTCTCCGTTGGGTTTAGTTTTGCCGGCAGTTTTGCGCTGAAAATAATTATCGAGGGCATCTTGAAGCACAGCTGCTAGGTCTGTCCTCCCCATCGGTTCATTTTCTTGATAAACTTGTGTCACCTTATCGGAAGTAACATTATCATAGCGTCGGAAACGTCCGGAAAAAAGATAGATAGTGATGCCGTCCGGATCGATTTCCTCGCACTTTCTAGCCAAGGCAAGGGTGGATTCTTGGGCAATTTGCCAACGGGTTTTATCACTGGGTTTATCAGCAGTGGACATACTGCCACTTTTGTCAATAATCAGAGTATAATCTCTGTCCTGTACAACACTTTCACTGGCCATAGGGGCTATACCTCCAAGGGATTTGCGCTCGTCCTAATCTAATAATTATTAAACTCTAGGATGGAAACTCCACCTCGATCGACTAGGGTTTTTTAACTATTGGTGGAGGAGACAGCGTAATCAACAGCAGAAACCATCTTCAGAAAACCAGTCGGGCTAAAATGAAAAAAGTATGAAAATTATTTCTTAACCCGATACTGTTGAATTAGCCGATGAGTGATAGCAAATCGATCGCCTTAACCGAGAAAAAGCCAGATAATCCACCTTCTTGGAGTTTTTGGACGGTGTTTAGTTCCACCTTCCTAACCATATTTTTGGCTGAAATCGGCGATAAAACCCAATTAGCAACCCTTCTCATCAGTGCTGAATCCCGATCCCCCTGGGTGGTTTTTGCCGGGGCAGCCAGCGCTTTAATCGCTACCAGTCTCCTCGGTGTCCTGATTGGTTATTGGATTGCTCGTCGTCTTTCCCCCAAAACTTTAGATATCGGTGTCGCTATCCTTCTCCTTTTGATCACCGGTTTACTGATCAGCGATATTCTCTAAGCAATCAGTGATCAGTATTCAGGAGATAGGAGTCAGGAGATAGGGTGATAGGGTTTTGGGGTGATAGGGTGATGAGACAGCTTCCCCACTTCCCCACTTCCCCACCTCCCCACTTCCCCGCTTCCCCACTTCCCCACTTCCCCACTTCCTGGAATTTATGAATTGGCAATTATTCGGACTGACATTTATCACGGTTTTTTTGGCAGAAATAGGCGATAAAAGTCAGTTAGTAGCGATCGCTCTCGGTGGCAGTTCCAAATCACCCAAAGCTGTCTTTTTTGGCTCAATTACCGCCTTAATCTGCACCAGTTTCTTAGGAGTGCTTGCGGGGGGCAGTATGGCGCAATTATTCCCCGCTAAGATATTAAAAGCGATAGCGGCCATTGGTTTTGCTCTGCTTGCTGTCCGGCTGCTTTGGCCAGATTCGGATTGATAATTAGGGCTTGCTGAAAAAGTAAGGGGGCAGCAGGAGAAAGATAATTGATTATTCAAGCCAATTGAGAAGATAAGTTTTTGTTGAGATAATTCAGAGAAAATATAACTTTTATTAATAGCA
>SFAU01000176.1 GCA_007096045.1 Microcystis novacekii Mn_MB_F_20050700_S1
AATGAACTGGAAAAATTAACTGCTCTCATTGCTGGCTCTATCCTAACCTACCACGACCAATTAATCGAAGCCTATAATCAAGATCCCACCTACAAAACAGAATATAATGCAGCTTCCCTAGGAATTTTAGCCCAACTGCGTCAAATTCAGTTTTTAGCAGGAAATCCACCCGATACATCTTCAATGAAAATGAAGCTGAAGTTTTTAGTAACTGGTCAGCTGAAAGCAACACGAGCAATTAGTGAAGAATTCGGTATCATCGAAAAAATTGAGATAGAACCAACGGTTCGTCCCTAATTTCCTAATCAATTTTGGGTAAACTCTGATCAAATTCCTGTCTTTTTTCTCACCAGATACGGCGAATTTCCCTGAGTTCTTCGGTGGTAATGAGAGTAATATCTCCTAGGGCAATCGTGCGTCGTTTTGTATAGATGGTAACAGACAAAAATCCCTGACTGTTAATGTCCTACAAAATAAATTTCCTAGTCGTGAAAGGGAAAAGGGAACAGAAAAAAACCCATCTTCCACAAAGATGGGGTCAGGTAAAAATCAAATCAATCTAAACAGTAACAGGTTCTCGATCGAGGGGTTTAACGCGATCAAGCAGGGTCTGCAATTGTTCCCCTTCAATCACCTCTTTACTGAGGATTTCTTGGGCAATTTCTTCAAGTAAATCGCGATTTTGAGCGAGAATATCCAAGGCCTGCTGATGACCATTTTCGACAATCTCTTTCACCTCATTATCGATCGCTTTGGCCGTATCATCGCTCACCAAGCGCCGGGGATTCATCATACCATCTCCCAGAAAACTATTCTGTTGACCTTTTTCGTAGGCCAGGGGACCGAGAGTCTTACTCATACCATAGGTTGTCACCATGCGTTCGGCCAAATCCGTCGCCCGCTGTAGGTCATTAGCGGCCCCAGTAGTAATACTACCAAAGATAATTTCCTCGGCAGCCCGACCGCCTAAAAGAGTAGCAATTTGGTCGCGTAATTCCGTATCATCCATAAGGAAACGGTCTTCCGTGGGCATTTGCAGGGTATAACCGAGGGCTGCCATGCCGCGAGGCACGATCGAAATCTTAGCAACTTTACCACCCCCCGGCATAACTGCACCGACGAGAGCGTGACCAACTTCGTGATAAGCGACGATTTTCTTCTCTTTTTCCGAGAGAACCCGGCTTTTCTTCTCTAAACCAGCCACTACCCGCTCGATTGCCTCATTAAAGTCCTCTTGGGCAACGGTGCTGCGTTGATTGCGGGCTGCCAATAAAGCGGCCTCATTGACGAGATTAGCCAAGTCAGCACCAGCAAAACCGGGGGTACGGGTAGCAATCTGTTTTAAATCCACGTCCGAGCCTAATTTTACCTTACCTGCGTAGATTTCGAGGATTTTTAAGCGTCCAGCCAGATCGGGACGATCAACTAACACTTGGCGATCAAAACGGCCAGGACGTAAAAGGGCGGGATCAAGAGTTTCGGGGCGATTAGTAGCGGCCAGCACGATCACCGTCGCATCGCCGGCGTTAAAACCGTCCATTTCCGTCAATAATTGGTTTAAAGTCTGTTCCCGTTCATCGTTACCCCCCATAAAATTACCGTTAGCGCGAGATTTACCGATCGCGTCTAATTCATCGATAAAAATAATACAGGGGGCTTTTTTCTTGGCCTGTTCAAACAGATCTCGCACTCGGGCTGCACCTGCACCGACAAAGAGTTCCACGAATTCCGAACCCGAGATACTAAAGAAAGGAACTCCCGCTTCTCCCGCGACTGCTTTTGCCAGTAGGGTTTTTCCTGTCCCCGGCGGACCGACTAGGAGGACACCCTTGGGAATCCGCGCCCCGATTTGAATGTAACGTTGGGGATATTTAAGAAATTCGACGATTTCGGCCAATTCGGTTTTCGCTTCTTCCACACCGGCCACATCTTTAAAAGTGGTTTTGGTGGTATCTCCTTCCACATAGACTTTAGCGCGACTTTTGGTAATCGATAAAGCCCCGGCTGGACCACCGCCACCGCTGCGAGCGAGGAAAAATTGCCAAATACCGACAAAAATCAGGGGAGGAATCACCCAACTGAGGACACTACCAATCCAGCCATTTTTTGGCGGTGGTGCGGCGGCGAATTCTACGCCCTTAGCTTCTAGACGTTTGGGCAATTCTAGGTCAAAAATCGGTGTAGTGCTGAAAATTCGTCCGTAGTTGCCCTCTTGGTCGTTTTTAAGCTGATAACGAATCTCATTCTGTCCCACGGATACCCTAGCGACGTTGCCATCTTCCACTTGGTCGATAAAAAGACTGTAGGGAACTTTAGGGACGCCAGGGCCAAATAATTGCGGGAAAAGAAGGTTAACAATCAGAAATAAGCCGCCTACGGCTAATAAAACATTACCGATCAGGCGGGATTGTGAAGGAGGTTTGCTTTTTATACTCATTGCTGGGCCTGATTGATTAAAATTAGTCTCTATCCTCTCCTAATTGTAGGCTGTTAACTGCTCAAGTTCCGATTGAATCAGGCGGGGGGATTACCGTCGTCTTCGGGCGGTTTTTGCCCTAGTAAAGCCTCTAGACGGGTTTGGGCAAGCTCAAAATCCGGCGCAATACCTAAAGCTTTTTGGTAACAGGCGATCGCTTCTTCTTTTTCGCCCAAATTTTCTAGGGTACTGCCGCGATTGTACCAAGCTTGATAAAAATTATCGTCCGCTTCTAGCACCTGTTGCCAACATTCTAAAGCCTCTTGCCAACGTTGCAGTCCGTATAGGGCGCTGCCTCTAGCGTTAATGATTTGGTGATCGTTGGGGGTGATTTCTAGGGCGCGATCATAACTATTTAAAGCTTCTTCGTAGTTACCGACCATGGCTAAGGCACTACCCCGATTATGCCAGGCCGAGGCTAATTGGGGATCGATCGTCAAGGCCTGTTCCCAATCGGCGATCGCATTTGACCAATTGCCTAAATTTGCCTGTTCTAGTCCCTGATTAAACCAATCTGCGGCAGTTTCAGGGTTTTTACCTTCCTGTGAGGAAAATTGAGCGATGAGACTATCAATAATGCTTTCTGCGTCCTTATTTTCGATGCCCAATTGTTCGGCCATTTGGCCCGCTAGGGTAGGATCGTTTTGCAGACGGTCAAATAATTCCTCAATGGTCAGGGTTTCTAATTGGGGATTTTCTGGGTCATTACCGTTAAAATCGCTAGTTTCACCGGAATATAAGAGATTTTCTGGGGGTTGCGGCAGAGAATAACTGCCCGGCGCCTCATCGTCGCCGGCGTATTCCCAGATTAAAGTGGCAGTTTCTTTGGTGTAGAGTTGATAACCGATCTCGTAGGAAGCTTCACCAATACGTTCAATCCCGGGGAAAGCGCGAGCTAATTCTCCTAAACGGATCATTCTGGTGGCGAGAAGTTGATTAAGGGAAGCGGAGGATTGCAGACGGGTTCCAAAACGCTCTAACCATTCTACCCAATCTTTTTGCCGACCTCGATCGCCCAATTTCTCAAAAAATCTCAGAATTCTTCCTTCGTGCCAACCGTGGGCCACTCCATCGAGTAACTGCATATAGAGAAACTCGTAATCTGTATCGGTTAGGGGAACAGATTCGATCGCTTGTACTCTCCCCTTTACCCCTTGTCCCCCCAAAAGTCGGGTAAAAAAGTTTTCGATCGCACGCCAAAGTTTTCTTAAAAGTCCCTGCATTCTAATCTCGACACTGGTTTTATTAATCTTGCAAGCGTAACCCAATTAGTCTAGCAGTTATCAGTTATCGGGGATTGACTCTCCCCCGCTAACCGCTCGCGCGGTGTAGCGGGGGATTCTTGGTTCATAGGCTCTTGACTAGATCAAACAGGTTTAACTGAACGACCCCCGTCAGACCGCCTCCGCAAGCGTTTTCTAACACGGTCAGCCCGACCGCGTTTTTTCCTCGGTTCTCGATTACCTTCGCTGATGCCGTATCTCTTGGTTCGATGTTACCGCAAGAATCACACCGGTGAACTCTTTCCGATAACGACTTTTTACCAGTGAACGCGCCACAATTCGGACACTCTTGCGAAGTTCCGTTTTTATCGACCTTAAGATAATATTTCCCCCGTTTCCAAACAACAAACGGTAATATCTCGTTAATAAAACTACCGATACCCGAATCTAGAGATTGCTTTCTAACAATACCCCTAGACCAGGAAACGAAGTTAATATCCTCAACGAAGATATTATCAGCGAGATCGCAAAGATAATGAGCTAGTTTAAAGTGCCAATCTCTACGAGTATTAGACACTTTTTCATGTAATCTTGCTATCTTATCCTGGAGTTTTAACCAATTGTTTGAGCCTTTGACTTGATGTTTCAAGCGTCTTTGTAGCAATTTAAGCTGACTCTGTACTTTCAACAAAAATCGAGGGGCTTTGATTAAATCTCCTCGTGAAGTAGCGACAAAACTTTCAATTCCCGCGTCAATTCCTAAACAAGTATTACCCACCTTCATCTCGGGAACGGATTCTTTAGATTGGAAAGAAACCGAAACGTAAAATCCCGACGCTTTTCGGATAATTCGAGCTTGTTTAGGCTCGAACCCGGACGGGTACTCTCTGGATTTCCTAATCCAAATTTTTCCCAATTGTGGAAAATTTAAGTATTCGTCACCTAGAAAGTTTTTCGAGAGCGCGGGGAAAACAAAACTCCGCATCTTTTTCTTGAATCTAGGAAAGCCAAAACTTTTCGATTTCATGTCAGAAAAAGCTTTATCTAAAGTTCTTAAAACTTGTTGTAAGACTTGAGCATTAACTGACTTTAATATCGGGGAGAATTTTTTAGCTTCCGTTAGATTTTTAGCTTGAACGAAGTAATTCGGATAGGGTTCATCCGCAGGAATTATGTACTCGGAAACTAGCGAACAGCGATCCGCAAGACACTTTCGAGAGTTCAACCAATTCTTCCGTTCTGAGAGCGCGTAATTGTCAACGCTCTTGCCAACATCAAGAATGTGGACGATCTCTTGTTCCTGTTGCCTGTTTACCTTTAGTTTGTACTGGTAGGTAAGCGTTATCACTGTCGTTTGCGAGCGTGGTGTATAATTAGATTATAACATTTAACGTCTAATATATCAACTGATTACCATCATGGATTTCGCTCTGTTTATAAACTTACTGCTCATGTCATATTTGTCATCAAATACCAGCAAAAAGCTATTAACAATGAAATCTTAGCCCGACTTAAGGATATCTTCGCATCAACGCTGACGAAATGGGAAAGCGCGTTGCTTGATTTCAACGGCGAATCGGATCACGTTCACCTGATTATTGATTACAAGCCTGACATTGCTTTATCCAAACTAATTGCTAACCTTAAAACAGTTAGTAGTCGCTTAATTAGAAAAGAATTTCCCTACTTAGCGGCAAAGTATTTCGACAACAAACCCTATTTTTGGACGGGAGCTTATTTTGTGGCTAGTTGTGG
>SFAU01000177.1 GCA_007096045.1 Microcystis novacekii Mn_MB_F_20050700_S1
CTCAACCCAACCTACCACCTCTCTTGTAGGTTGGGTTGACGTAAGGAAACCCAACTATAGACCCAAGCAAACCCCACAAAAAGCCATGAGAAGCGATCGCTCATTGAGACGGGTTTAGGATACTTGCGATACTTCCCAGCAAATTCTCCCTTTAATGCTTTAATTTGAGGGTGATTTTTGGGCGTTTCTTAAAGAATATTTAAACACTTAGCAATCTTCTTTCTCAAGACTGAATCAGCTTCAGAATAAACTTTATCAGCTTTAGCTGTTAAACAGACTTTATAAATCATCTGAGTTTTTCCAATCAATGAGGCGACCTGATTGTAAATCCATTTCAGCTTCTTTTAATTTTTCTATGATATTGGGAATTTCTCTAATTTCTTGGGTTGCTTGCTCACTCTCTTTATCTGATAAATAAGCAGCAAATTCTAGAATAGTCTTTAAATTTTCTAACGATAAGTTTTGGAGATATTGTTGAATTTTTTGCTGCATTAAATCAATCTGTGCTAATGTTTCAGAATCTAAAAAATCTTCTGAGGTCGAGAGATTTACTTGAACGTCAGTAATAGTCATAGTCTGATAAATTGCTCCTTTTAAGTTGATTATATATATCTTAGCGAATTTTTTAAGTTAGGGATTGCTACCTTGTAATCTAATCTGGGAATTGATGACACTCGGCGATTCGCGTCTGGAGAGGTAATGTTTCTCCCTCTACATTTATAGTACCCCAGGAGAGTCCTCCCACAGAATCAATACCACTGGCTACTTGATAACGGATCCAGAACGGTTATTAGCGACGCTTGAGCGAAACCCAACCACACCAATGTCGTCAATAATGTTGGGTTTCGCTGAAACCATTGAATCGATCAATTTTCTTCTAAGTATTAAATCGCTCAACCCAACCTACAAGCTCTTATTACTAAAAATGCTCTCAAATATTTCACGCTTGACTCTAAAATTAATTTCTCCAAGTCTTTGATAAAAATTCTCCAAATTTTCAATTTCTATCTTTTCTTCTTTGAGAAGTTTACGAATAACCGCTAAAATTCCTTTAACATTCAATCCTAAACGTATTGCTTCTTTTCTTGCGGCAAAGTCATCAAGGATGATATAATCGGTTTGTAATTCTATCCCTAAAGTGATGGCATCAGATTCACCTTTCCCTAAACGTTCATTTAAACTATTTGCTAGAGAGATTAATTGAATATTTAGCATGGTTAATTTCTGTTGATCGATCAGCTTATTAAGAGTCTCTGAAGATTGATCTTGTTTGGCATTAATTTCCTGTTGTCCGGTTACAGGCAAATAAAAATTATCATCAGAATCTAGGAATTTTTCTAAAAAGCCTAACCGAGACAAAAAGAGTAACGGAGAAGAATTGAAAACAATTTTCATAGGGATTACCAAATTTTTTCCCTATCTATGTCTTCCGTAGTAAGATAAGAAAAATCGATTCCCATTAATTCTAAAATTTTCAAGAATATTTCTGTATCCATTTCCATGACTTCTGCGGCTTTATGAAGACTGATGATACGAGAAACTAAAGCACCCACTACAAAAATAAATTGTTCTTTTTGTTCAATGTTATCAAATAATTGAATTTCGGCGGCGATTTCTTGAAAAGTGGTCGAAGTATTCATTGTCTTGCTAAGTTTTATTAATTAAGACAGACCTAAACCAATTTTAACACCAAACTAACCCAACATTGAGTGAGATGATTGAAAGAACAACATCAATATCGAAAAACACGGAACAGACTTTAATTTTGCTAAGGAATTATCCTAGCATACTAGCCGTAGGTTGGGTTGAGCAATAATAACTTTTGTCTGTTAAATATTAGCGATGCTTGAGCGAAACCCAACCACACCAATGTCGTCAATAATGTTGGGTTTCTAACTGGGATTGGTGCGTTACTACACGCTGATCTGGCTTTTTCTCGCCACCCCAAAATCTATCTTCAATTTAATTCTAACCAGCTACTTATCTGATAACTGATAACTGATTAAGACTTCACTCCCAGATTAAAGAAAATCGTTCCCCGACGCACAGAATTATCACTACCTTGGCTGCTAATAGTAAGAGAACGCAGATTATTAAATAAAGGCTTAATCGATAATTCTAACACCCGCACGATCGGGAATTTTGCCTCGATTACCGGTTGCAATTGTCGCCAATCGACGTAAAAATAACCATCATTTTCCGCAGGTAAAGCAGTAATTGCCTGTTGAAACTTACCACTACCTAAAATGGGGTTTTTCTGTGCAGATAAAGCTAAACCCATCGCTTCCACAGAACTGGCGATAATTTCATAATTATCGACCCTAGTATGCACTCCCGTCACGAGCGTCTCTAGTTGCGCTTTTCCCTCTGGGACTGCCGTGGTTAACTTTGTCCAAGCTGTCACCGATCGATCGAGTAAAGGCAGATTAACCACATTATAGCCGCGACTGCGGGCCAACTCATCCAAATGAGCGATCGCACTGTCCACATCCACCCCTGTCACCCGTTCCCCTACAAAAACACTATCGGGTTCCATCCCCTTTGAATTAGGCACGAGAGCGAGGCTATATTCGCCTCTAACCCAGCTAAAAACGTCTTCAGGCAAATTTAAACCTAAAGGCGATTGGAAGCGGTTTAAGACCTGTGTTATTAATTCCTGTAGGGGACTATCTGCTTCTAACCCCTCCTCTACCTGAGTCCAAAAACGATTTAAATCGCGACTAGCGGCGACTACAAGGCTATTTTCGCTGATAAAAGATAATGCTCCCACGGGACTAGATAAAATTGGTGCTTGGTCATCCTGTCCTAAGACCCCAATTAAGGCGGTTTGAGCGACTATTCCCCCGGATTTGAGTGTAAAAGCCGTGGCTAATCGTTGTTTCGCTTCCGGACTCTCCGGGACGGGTTGATTGGCTATCCAAGCCGATAACGGAGGTAAATTGCCGTAAACAATAGCTATACGCGGTTCAGTGATATTTTTGAGGGCTTCTCGGTAATCGGGGCTATTTTTTAGGTTTAAATCTGGTACTTGCACGTTATTAAGTGCTTCGCGCAAAACCTTGATATTATTGGCAAAAAGCACCGTATCACCCACCACGGCACTAGCGAGAAAACGATTATTATCTCCTGCGGTCAAGGGACGTTGATAAATCAGGTTAACTCCCTTGTAGGGTTCAAAAACCAGGTCAAATTTGCCCGAAACCGCCTGTTTTGAGTAGGAAGCTTGCAGAAACTCCTTAGCGCGTTCACCATCTTTACTTTGAATTGCCAAAAGATAACCCGGTTGGATACCATTATCGGTATCGCGATCGAAATCTAGGGAAGTAACAGCGAGGGTGATTTCTTCCCCTAACCAGGGTTTGATTTCCTTTTGATAATTCAATCCCGTTTTACCGAGCAGACTTTTTTCTAAATCCTTAATTTCTTGGTGGGAACGTCGTCGATTAGCCGGTGTAGCGATTAATTGACCAAAAGACTGCAAACGTTCGGGATTGACCAACAAGGATACCATAACCGGGGCCTGTTTCGGCACAAAAATCGCCGCCGCCGGTTCCCGCAGCACCCCACCTTTGAGCAAAGACAGAGGACTATCGGCGAGAATCCAAGCAAAACTGGCTGTAGCGACTCCTAGGAGAATGATTACCGTCGCACCTAAAATATAGAAAAACGATCGCAATTTCACAACCTTGCCCCGAGATGAACCATTAGCTATTTTAAGCCAGCAGATGACCCAAGAATTTCGATCGCTACAATTCTTACCAGACTGACAACCGATAACTCGCCACCGATAACTAATTTTTACCAGCCTTTTTCCGCTTGAGCGAGGACATAATTAGCTACAGTTTCGATATCTTCAGCGCTGAGACGACCACCGAAAGCAGGCATCGCACCCATACCTTTGGTAACTTGGGTAACGATAGCTTCAACGGAATCTTTGCCGTATTTAGCTAAATCTTCTTTTTTCAGGGTTTTAGCGGCATTAACCACGTTTTTACCGCCCATGTGGCAGGAAGCACAGTTAGCACTGAAAATCGCAGCCCCATCAGCTAAAGCGGGACGAGCCATACCGAATGTAACCACAGCCAAGAGCAAGCACAGGGAAATTAATAATCTTTTCACGATAGGTTCTCCTCTATTTCTCAAGAAATTCCCCAACCATCGTCAGAAAAAAACGGTTTTCTTGTCAAAAGACAAGCTGTCAAACTTGGTGTAGAATTGATCAATGGGACAGTTAAAAGCAAACTTTTACTTTTTTGTCAAAAGACAGGCTGTCAAACTTGTCATCTCCCCTCGTGTAAAGGATTAACAAGCATGAAAAAATTAGGTTTATTGTTCGCTACCGTGGTGCTAGTCGTCTCTAGCTTCTTCTTCAACACTGCCTCCGCTGCCGCGGAAACCTTCACGGTGAAGATGGGCGGTGATGCAGGCACACTACAATTTGATCCCCCCACCCTCACCATTAAAGCAGGAGATACGGTGAAATGGGTCAATAACAAACTTTCTCCCCATAACATCGTTTTCGATAGCACCAAAGTTCCCGAAGCCCAAGCCAGCAAATTATCCCACAAGGGCCTGGCTTTTTCCGCCGGGGAGTCCTTTGAAAGCACTTTCAGCGAACCGGGTACTTACAGCTACTACTGCGAACCCCATCGCGGTGCCGGTATGGTCGGAACGATTACCGTTCAGTAATGATCCGATTTTAGCTAAAAATAACTCGCGGTTAACTGCCGTGGGTTCTTTTTTGGGGAAGTGGGGAAGTGGGGAGAACAAAGATGCCTTTTGTCTCCTATCTCCTGAAATATAAAGTCTCGATTACAAAAACTGACTTCTGAGCAATTCTCACCCCACCATAGAAACAGAAGCCCGTAGAAAAATCAGCCATGAAAGAACACGATGTCGTTATAGTGGGCGGTGGGTTAGCAGGATGCCGCGCCGCCTTAGAAATCAAACGCCTCAACCCGACTATCGATGTTGCTGTCGTTGCCAAAACCCACCCAATTCGTTCCCACTCCGTCGCTGCCCAGGGAGGTATCGCCGCCGCCCTGCAAAACGTTGACCCCAAAGATAATCCCAAGGCCCACGCCTACGATACTGTTAAAGGTTCCGATTTTCTGGCTGACCAGGATGCGGTGGATATCCTCACCCAAGAAGCCCCCGAAGTTATCATCGAATTGGAACATCTAGGCGTGTTATTCTCCCGTCTCGAAGATGGACGCATTGCCCAAAGAGCCTTTGGCGGTCACAGCCATAACCGGGCCTGCTACGCCGCCGATAAAACTGGTCACGCCATGCTGCACGAATTAGTCAGCAATTTACGCCGTAATCAGGTAAAAATCTACGATGAATGGTACGTTTTGCGCCTTATCCTCGAAGAAGGTACGGCTAAAGGGGTAGTAATGTACCAAATTGCCACCGGACAGTTAGAAATCCTCCGGGCAAAAGCAATTATGTTCGGTACGGGGGGCTATGGTCGCGTTTATAACACCACCTCCAACGATTTCGCCTGTACGGGAGACGGTTTAGCATTATCGGCAAAAGCGGGTATTCCCCTAGAAGACATGGAATTTGTCCAATTTCACCCCACTGGACTCTATCCCGTCGGTGTTTTAATCTCGGAAGCTGTCCGGGGTGAAGGCGCTTATTTAATCAATAGCGAAGGTCGTCGTTTTATGGAAGACTACGCCCCCTCGCGCATGGAATTGGCACCCCGGGACATCACTTCCCGGGCCATTACCCTAGAAATTCGCGCCGGCCGGGGGGTAAATCTGGACGGTAGTGCCGGGGGTCCCTTTGTCTATCTGGATTTACGCCATTTAGGTCGGGAAAAAATTATGAGTCGGATTCCTTTCTGTTGGGAGGAGGCCCACCGTCTCGTCGGTGTCGATGCGGTAGAGGAACCGATGCCTGTACGTCCTACGGTTCACTATTGTATGGGAGGCATTCCCGTTAATACCGATGGTCGCGTTCGCTTAAGTGCCGATACCCTCAGCGAAGGCTTTTTCTCCGCTGGGGAATGTTCCTGTGTCTCCGTTCACGGGGCCAATCGTTTGGGCAGTAATTCCCTGTTAGAATGTGTGGTCTATGGGAGAAGAACTGGCAAATCGATCGCTAAATACGTCGAAAAACGCGCTTTTCCCGTCTTTAATCCCGATATTTACCTTCAGGATGCTAAAGAGGAAATCACCGCTTTATTGACCAAAAAAGGCACGATTCGCATCGGTCAACTACGTCAGCAATTCCAAGACTGTATGACCCAACATTGCGGCGTTTTTCGCACGGAAGCGACTATGCGCGAGGGAATTAAACAAATCGGCGAGTTAAAGCGCAAATACGAGGATATTTACCTCGATGATAGGGGGGATTGCTGGAATACGGAACTAATCGAGGCCTGGGAATTACAAAGTCTCATGGTGGTGGGGGAAATTATCCTCACCTCTGCCCTCAATCGTCAAGAAAGCCGAGGGGCCCATTCCCGCGAAGATTTTCCCCAACGGGATGACCAAAATTTCCTTCAGCATACCCTCGCCTATTATTCCCCCGACCGCATCGATATCAACTATATGCCCGTGGTGATTCAGGATTTCACCCCCGTGGAACGTAAGTATTAACCTCTGGTCGGACGGTAAATGTAAAGTAATTTTACAAACTCCTTGGCATTTACCGAGATTTAGTTCTATACTAAATAAAGCAACGCGGGATAGAGCAGTCTGGTAGCTCGTCGGGCTCATAACCCGAAGGTCAGTGGTTCAAATCCGCTTCCCGCCATTAATTCGAGTTAGTTCTGATTGACAGGTTTTGAATTTCTAGGAAATTTGGATATACGAGAGTTGAAAAATGAGTAATACAGGCGAAAACCAAAATCCCGATTCTGAACAAAAATCGCCGCCGTCGGTTTCCGCCTCTCCATAAGAACCGGCAGGTCCTAATTTTTTTGATAAATTTTTCATTGTAGTTACGGCTTTTGGTTTTGGACTAGGTACGGCTATAGCTTTGTTGCCCAATGTCATACCTTTGCCAATCATACCATCTATTTTTTTTGGCACTGGAATAGGTGCATTGGTTTACCGATTTATGGGAGGGTTTAAAGATGATGATTCCTTACAAACCCAGGCAATAAAAATTTCGGGGAGTCTTGCTTCTCTACTAAGCTCTATAGTGGTTATTAATCTTTTGCTAGAAGGGCAGTTAGAGCGATATATAGCCGAACATATAGACTTAAAGAAAGGAGACCAAAATATCTATTATATAGAGATAGAAAATAAAGGGATTAAAATAGGTAAACTAAATCAAGAAGACTTTAATGATAATGGCTATTATGATATTAATAATGTTTCGATTGTTAGTGCTATTTCAAGACTAGCATCAATAGATCTCTTGCATAAGTCTAGAAAAAATAGGATAAAATAGTCCAAGAGTTAAGATTGAAAGATGACTTACGAACAAGTAAAAACTTTAAAGCCAACAGAGTTCAAACGCGTGTGTGGC
>SFAU01000178.1 GCA_007096045.1 Microcystis novacekii Mn_MB_F_20050700_S1
AATAAAGCTTATTAAAAGAATGAGTTATGGATTTACCAATTTTCAACATCTTCGACTGAAGCTGTTTGCTTGCTTTAATTCATAACAAAAATTAACACACGAAAACCAGAAGAGCCGATGACCTAGAACATTATCAACAAATTATCTCCATTTTGGGAGAATCGATCGCAATTATGGAAACTATAGATATAATTATCAATAAATATGGTGGTTTCCCCTTTAGTTAACCGACGCTTGAGAGAAGCAGTGGAATTAGCCCTACAATCAGCATAGGGCTAATTCATGAATTAGCCCTACAATCAGCGTAGGGCTAATTCCTGACAATCAGCGTAGGGCTAATTCCTGACAATCAGCGTAGGGCTAATTCCTGACAATCAGCGTAGGGCTAATTCCTGACAATCAGCGTAGGGCTAAGTAGGGCTAATTCCTGACAATCAGCGTAGGGCTAATTCCTGACAATCAGCGTAGGGCTAATTCATGAATTAGCCCTACAATCGGCGTTGAAAGATGCTCCGAATCAGCACCGGAGCATTGCATCTTTCCTCTTCTGACCTGACAACGCCGTCCCTGTTCACCGATAAATGACTCTCCACTCCCAACCAGAGTGATACAATTGTTAACACCATAGACCAAGAGCCAATCGAAGCGAGAGAATAAAAACTGCTATGTTAAAAGCCCTACTCGGAGACCCCAACGCCCGCAAAATTAAAAAATTTCAGCCCCTCGTCACCGAAATCAACCTGCTGGAAGAAGACATTAAAAACCTGTCCGATGAGGAATTAAGGAGCAAAACCAGCGAATTTAAGGAAAGATTGGACAAAGCGAGAAATTATGACGAAAGAGAGGAGATTCTCGAGGAAATCCTCCCCGAAGCTTTCGCCATTGTCCGGGAAGCGGGCATCCGAGTCTTAGGGATGCGTCACTTTGACGTGCAGTTATTGGGGGGAATGGTACTGCACAAAGGACAAATCGCCGAGATGAAAACCGGGGAAGGAAAAACCCTGGTTGCCACTCTCCCCGCTTATTTGAATGGATTGACCGGAAAAGGGGTTCACGTCGTCACCGTTAACGATTATCTCGCCCGTCGTGACGCGGAATGGATGGGGCAGGTACACCGCTTTTTAGGGTTAAGTGTGGGACTAATTCAAGCCGGCATGAGTCCGGAAGAAAGAAAGAAAAATTATGCCTGTGACATCACCTACACCACTAACAGCGAACTCGGCTTTGATTATCTGCGCGATAACATGGCTACAGTGATGGGGGAAGTTGTCCAAAGACCTTTTAACTACTGCGTTATCGACGAAGTGGACTCCATTCTTATCGATGAAGCGAGAACTCCATTAATTATATCAGGAGCGATTGATCGGCCCACAGAAAAATATATTCTCGCCGCCGAAATCGCCAATAAATTAGTGCGCCAAGAAGTAGAAGACGGACCGGGAGACTACGAAGTTAACGAAAAAGACCGTAACGTTTTAATGACCGATGAAGGCTTTAAAAAAGCGGAAGAACTATTAGGAGTTACTGATTTATACGACCAAGAAAATCCCTGGGCGCACTATATTTCTAACGCTATTCGTGCCAAAGAACTCCAGAAAAAAGACGTTAACTATATCGTCCGCAGTGGTGAAATTGTTATTGTTGATGAGTTCACGGGACGGGTATTACCGGGGCGACGTTGGGGCGATGGTTTACATCAGGCAGTGGAAGCTAAGGAAGGGGTGGAAATTCAACAGGAAACCCAAACCTTAGCCACGATTACCTATCAAAACTTTTTCCTACTCTATCCGAAATTATCCGGCATGACCGGGACGGCCAAAACCGAAGAAACGGAACTAGAAAAAGTCTATAACCTGCAAGTAACAATTATTCCCACTAACCGCGTTTCTCGTCGGCAAGATTTAGCCGATGTGGTCTATAAAAATGAACAGGCAAAATGGAACGCCGTCGCCGAAGAATGTCAACAAATGCACGAAGAAGGTCGCCCAGTTTTAGTCGGTACCACCAGTGTGGAAAAATCGGAAGTGCTTTCGCTGTTATTACAGGAAAGAAAGATTCCCCATAACTTGCTGAATGCTCGTCCAGAAAACGTGGAAAGGGAATCGGAAATCGTCGCCCAAGCAGGCCGGGCCGGAGCCGTAACTATTGCTACGAATATGGCAGGACGGGGAACCGATATCATCCTCGGTGGTAACTCCGACTATATGGCTCGATTGAAAATTCGCGAGTATTTAATGCCCAAATTAGTTATGCCCGAAGATGACAATTTGGCCTTTAGTTTACCCAGTTTAGGAGAACGCAATCGCCCGCAAGGATTCGCTCCGGGTAAAAAGAAAAAAAACTGGCGTGCCTCGGCGGAAATTTTTCCCACTGAGTTACCGAAAGAGGTAGAAAATACCCTGAAAGAAGCGGTTAAATTTGCCGTTGATACCCACGGAACTCAAAGTTTACCGGAATTAGAAGTAGAAGAAAAAATCGCTATTGCGGCCGAAAAAGCTCCCACGGATGACCCGGTTATTCAAAAGTTACGGGAAGTCTATAAATTGATTCGCAAAAGTTATGAAGATTACACAGGTAAAGAACACGATGAGGTAGTAGAAAGGGGCGGACTGCACGTTATCGGGACGGAACGCCACGAATCCCGCCGTATTGACAACCAATTGCGAGGCCGGGCGGGCAGACAGGGCGACCCCGGTTCCACACGCTTCTTTTTAAGCCTAGAAGACAATTTATTGCGGATTTTTGGGGGCGACCGTGTGGCGGGTTTAATGGATGCCTTCCGGGTGGAAGAAGATATGCCCATTGAATCGGGAATGTTGACTCGTTCCCTGGAAGGAGCGCAAAGAAAAGTGGAAACCTTCTATTATGATGCCCGGAAACAGGTGTTTGAATACGACGAGGTGATGAATAATCAACGGCGCGCTATTTATGCTGAACGTCGTCGGGTTTTGGAGGGGATGGACCTAAAAGAACAGGTGCTGCAATACGCCGAAAAAACCATGGATGAAATCGTCACGGCTTATATTAATCCCGAACTGCCGGCGGAAGAATGGGATTTAGAAAAACTGATTAGTAAATCTCAGGAATTCGTCTATCTGTTGGCAGATATTACCGCTAAAGATGTCGAGGAAATGAGTGTTAATGATATCAAGATGTTTCTCCACGAAGAAGTTCGCAAAGCTTACGAAATTAAAGAACGTCAAGTGGATAGTATTCGCCCCGGTTTAATGCGCGATGCCGAACGTTATTTTATCCTGCAACAAATCGATATGTTATGGCGCGAACACCTGCAAGCTATGGAAGCTTTACGCGAGTCGATTGGTTTACGCGGTTACGGTCAAAAAGACCCCCTAATTGAGTATAAACAGGAAGGCTACGAGATGTTTTTAGAAATGATGATTGATATCCGTCGCAACGTGGTTTATTCCCTGTTCCAATTCCAACCGCAAGGACAACCCCAAGCAGTGGCCAGTGAACAGTAAAAACTAAAAGTTGGTTTAAATTGGGGAGAATTGGCTAAGGCTGATTCTCTCATTTTTTTTCCCCTGAGAAATCAGTCACCCACAATCCACACTAGGACGATAATTATCAGTCCGATTACTCCATAGGATAGCAACGACCCCAAAGAATTGAGGATTTGTATGGGAAAATGAATCAAAACTTGGTAAGTAAAATCGGCAGCTGCCAGCAAGGCAGTGAAAAACATAATTACAAGTGTTATCATGCCTAATATCTTCTCAATCTGGTGCAATAAATAGCTATCCTTTGCGGGAATCGGCAGCGGTCATGTATATAGAGAAAGTTCCGGGAGCATCTCATTTATGCAAGTGAGTAATTATACTTATACAGAAAACTGGTTTCTAGCAAGGAACCGACAAAATAGCTTGACATAAAAACCTGATTTAGGGGTTACAAAGGTGAGATGCTCCTAAAGTTCCTACCTTGGCTAAGTTAAGCATAGCACAGTTTACCCACAGATGGTGGAATTAAACCGATGCTCCGCGGTTGATATTCTGGTCGGATTTCATCCCCCGCAAAGGTGAGTATCTTGTCGAAAAATCTAGCGGGGGCATTCATCCGACATTTTAGGTAAAAATAGGACTTGAGTAGCACTGGTTTTATAGACAAATTGTACCTGTACGGTCTTGTGTTCTTTGCCTCCAAAGGGAGGGTTAGTGAGGATGATGTCAAAAAAGGGCAGGGCATCTTGGAATAGGTAGCCATAAGAGATCGCCGGACTCACTATCGAATAGAGAAAGAATGGAGGTGACGGAGAGATTCATTGCTCAATTTAGTCAAAATAAAATAGGGTAACTAGCTTGCGTTGATCTTCCGCTTCCGCGCAGGTTTGCAAGAGAGTCTGACTGTCGTGGAAAGCAAAACAGATTAACTGTTGACAACGATTGACAATCTCGCGATTACAAAAGCTGCTGGCTTCCCCTAGGGATAGATGATCGTTTTCGGGACATTCCACCAGATGGATAACCTGCTGAAGTTGTTCTTGGGATTCCAGGGGCTGGCGATCAAGACTTTGGGGTAAGATCACGGTTAACAGATTAGGATCTGCCCGCATTGCCCCCTTAATGACGGCGGAATTGGTTCCCGTCGCCCCGGAGGTCATAATCCGATTGCCTGCCAGCACGAGGGCATAGGCCATCATTTCGATCAATTGCTGGTGTGTGATGGGAACGTGACGGGAACCTAATAAAGCGACGCGCTTAGAACCGGTCTGCTGAATGGCGGCTAGTTCTTGAGCTAGAGTGTCTAGGGTGTTAGTGGTATCTACAGATTGACTCAAAGACTTTTACTGCAAATTCGGACTGATTAACCATCCGTTATTGTAGCATCGAATTGTCATGATCGGAAATTTAGCTAAAAAACCGCATCTGCTGAGCAAGGTTTGCTTTCCGGGGCCTGCTTGAGCCGTCAGAAATTGTTATTGGTGCGGAAGTGCCTCTAGATTCTGCTGTAAGATGGGTGCATAGACGATATTTACCCCAGAGCCATGACCACTTCTCCTGTTCCCCAAGGGGACGATTTTAGCGATCGCCCAATCCGTCCCGTACAATATCGGGATTTAGAAGACATTGAAGCTTTAACCCTAGATGACTTCGATGAGGATATCGATCGTCGCGCCCAAAATTTCCGCACGCAGGTGCAGCAGGTGCGGCCTTGGTTTGGGTTGTTTAAAATTCTCAGTTTTTTTCCCAATCCTCTGCAACACCGTTTTCATGTCTATGTGGCCGAGTCCCTGGCCAATCGGGGAGAAGAAGGGAAAATTCGCGGGGCCATCCAAGTTACCCCTTTTAATAGTAGTCGCAGCACTTGGCGGGTGGAACAGGTGCGGGTGCATCCAGGGGAGTCTTTAGGCGAACCCAAGGGCATCGGGGCGCAATTACTGCGTTATTGTCTAGAAACGGTTTGGGAAGCACGCACCTGGGTGTTAGAGGTTAATATCAATCAAAAGGACAGTTTGGCACTTTTCCGGCAACACGGTTTTCAGCCTTTGGCAGAATTAACCTATTGGTCTTTACCGCCGCAATTATTACAGGAATTGGCGAAACAAGAGGCAGATTTACCGAATTTACTGCCTGTGAGCAATGCTGACGCTCAATTGCTCTATCAGTTAGATTGTGTGTCTATGCCGCCGCTACTGCGTCAGGTATTTGATCGCCATATCCAGGATTTTAAAATCAGTTTAGTTGATAGTTTGTTCGGGCGCTGTCAAGGTTGGTGCGGCGGTCCGCAAATTAGTCGCGGTTACGTTTTTGAACCACAACGAAAAGCGGCGATCGGTTATTTTGAATTAATCCTATCTAATCAGGATGAGCGACCCCATCAAGCGAAATTAATTGTCCATCCCGCCTACACTTGGCTCTATCCTAAGTTATTAATCCAGATGGCTCTGATCACTCGCAAGTACCCCGCTCGATCGCTAGAGTTGATATCGGCTGATTATCAGCACGAAAGACGGGAATATCTGGAACAATTGGGAGCAATCCGCAGTTCCCACACCCTGATGATGTCGCGCTCGGTATGGCACAAAATCCGCGAAACTAAGCCGGAAAATTCCGCCCTGGCAGAAATGCTGCAGGGTTTACAACCGGTGCCGCGAACTCCCATCCCTAGTCGGATGTCTTGGTTAAAATGGCCCAATAATCCCCCCCTAGACTCCCTCGACAGTCCGGGGGAACTTCCCCCCGCTAAACCCCCTTCGGAACCCCCCGATCAGGGGCATCCGGTGTGATGGAAAGAGTCGCCGCCTTGGGCTTAGATATCGGCAAAAAACGGGTAGGAGTGGCAGGATGTGACGGCACAGGTTTAATCGCCACCGGTTTGACTACGATTATCCGTTCTTCCTTTGTTGCTGAACTAGCACAGTTTGAAGCAATTGTCAAGGAAAGAAATATTAAGATTTTGGTAGCGGGACTGCCCTATACCATGGCGGGAGAGTTAGGATTTCAGGCCCAACAGGTGCAAAAATACGCCCAGAAACTAGGGATAGCCTTAGATTTGCCCCTCGAATACATTGATGAGCGTTGCACGTCCCTAGAGGCAGAAGAATTCTTAAAAGCCAAAAAACAGTTTTCCTCTTGGGATAAGGGAGCGATCGATCGGGAAGCAGCGGCGATTATTTTACAACAATGGCTCGATCGCCGACGGTATCAACAACGCATCTAAAAGCAGTTGTCATCGCCCGTCTCGCTCTTGGCGAATCAATACCGTACTGTCTAGCCATTCCACATCATCGGGTAATTCCCGATAGCGTTGTTTGACTGCCTCGATCAAAGCGGGAATCGACTGGCAGCGGCGATCGGGAGTTTGAGAGTTTTCTGGCGATGCGGACAAGTTCGGACTAGCTTCTGATTCCGGCGACGACAAGAGGCGTGTGGTTAGAAATTCGGTAAAATCTAAGACCTCTCTCTGTTTGTCTGGCGGCAAATCACGCCATCTCGATAGCAATAACTGTTCGCTGTTCATCAAAAGAATCCACTAAGAAACTCGGTCATCTGACCGTGGCAACGGAAGACTTTACTCAATTCTAGCAAGCAAAAAATCAACTCATTGATTGAACGAACAAAACTGATAACTGATAACTGACAACTGAATTTAAATAGACACTTCGCTTAATTCGCGAGTGAGATGATCAAAGGGTTCGGCGATCAAAGAGGTGTCGGCAATACCCGCCTCAGTAGCCATGGTTTGAATCATTTCGCTCATGATTTGGATACCGCGCACCGTCGGACCGATGGGAACACCGAGGGAATTATAGGTTTCCCGCAGTCCTTGCAGTACCCGCTCATCTAGAACATTAGTATCAGCAGCCACCAGCGCATAACTGGCATAGCGGAGATAGTAATCCATATCCCGCAGACAGGCAGAATAACGACGGGTGGTGTAGGCATTACCCCCGGCGCGGATCAATTCGGGAACTTCTTCAAATAGACGAATCGCCGCCCCACGCACCAGCGCCGCCGAATTAGCGTTAATGAGGGCGGCGGCAGCTAGACGGGCAGTTCCCGAGGCGAAATATTGTTTAAGATTATCGATCGCATCTCGATCGAGATAACGTCCGGTGACATCGTATTTTCTAATCAGGCTAGTTACCGCGTCTCGCATTATTAAGTTTCTCCCAACAGCAATAAAGGCATTTTTGAGTTTCGCTTTATTTATAATCTCACAGGGTTGAACTTCGGGGGACATCCCCGCCCCAACTCTCTTGCTTGTCTAACAATTTGTTGTTTTTTTGAGACATTTCTTTACATTTAAGGCATTGGGTGGACTTGCTCTGAGTCGCGGAATTATCCCTTATTAGTCGAGGTGGTGAAAATAACGAGATTATCTCGATGAATAATGGTTTCTGCGGCCATATAACCTAATAAACTGGCAATACGCTCGGAATGTTGACCTTTAACTCGATCGATCTCCTCACTACTATAATTAACAATTCCCCGGGCAATTTCCCGGCCTTCTCGATCGCACAATTGCACCGATTCCGAGGCGCTAAATTCCCCTTCCACTTTGGTAATCCCAGCTGCTAGGAGAGATTTTCCCCCCTGACAAATAGCTTGAATCGCCCCCGCATCGAGATAGATTTTACCCATGGGCATTAGTCCGTAGGCGATCCAGCGTTTGCGGGCGTTATCACTGCGTTTTTGGGCCTCAAAACGGGTTCCAATCGCCTCTCCTGCCATAATTTTTAAGATATTGCTAGGCTGCCGTCCCCTAGTAATCGCCATTTCTACCCCGGCACTGGTGGCAATCCGGGCCGCGGCCAATTTAGTCGCCATACCCCCGGTCCCCCACTGACTGCCACTACTACCGGCATCGATCGATAGTTGCGCTAATTGCGCGGGAGTAACTCGGGCAATGGCCGCCGCTTCGGGAAATAGCCGCGGATCGGCACTGTAGAGGCGATCCACATCGGTGAGGATAAATAACCAGTCAGCCTCGATTAAACTGGCGACAAGGGCTGATAAAGTGTCATTATCGCCGAATTTTAACTCATCGATCGCCACGGTGTCATTTTCGTTGACAATGGCAATCACCCCTAATTCAAATAAAGCCTGAAAAGTATTATAGGCGTTGACATAACAGGTGCGTTCCATCAATTCGGGACGAGTCAGCAAAATTTGGGCGATCGGTTGACCAAGACTGGTAAAGAGGTCATCATAGATCCGCATCAGACGACCTTGACCAACGGCGGCGATCGCTTGTTTGAGGGCGATTTTTTTCGGTCTTTCCTGTATTCCCAGACGACGGCAGCCCACCCCGACGGCCCCGGAAGATACTAATACCACCCGATGACCGGCAGCGCGCAACCGGGTGAGGACTTCCACTAAAGCGGCGATCGTGGAGAGGGATAATTGTCCAGTTTCATTATCGGTCAAACTGGAAGTACCGATTTTGATCACTATGGTTTGGTTCATCATTGTACAATAGTATCCTTACTGGACAAGGTTTTCAGGGTGTTTTAATTTACGTCGGCAATATATTATGAATCAAGGCTCTCAACTTAGCCTTTATCTGGAAACTAGCGTCATTAGCTATTTAACGGCAAGACCACGCCGTGATTTAGTGGTTGCTGCCCATCAACAGCTTACCTGTGATCGGACACCGAGTATTTGTACTCCTGAAGAACTAATGTAGGAGAAGTATAATGTTAGACCCTATCCTTGAAGAGCTTCGTCAAATTCGGTATCAAATCGAAAAAGATTGTCAGGATAATCCCCAAATTCTCTCTGAATATTTATATCGAGTTCAATCTCAATATTCTGAGCGATTAGTGCGCCGTTCCCCTCAACCTGCTTTACAAATTGCCCCAGGATAAAGGTATTCATCTGAGAGGAAATTTTAAAATAATTCCCTAGCGTCTGCTTAGCTACAATTATGCCAGAAATTAGTCGTTTTTTAGGGATCATTATTACGATGTATCATAATGAGCATCCGCCCCCTCATTTTCATGTTCGCTACAATCAGCAAAAAGCCCTTATTGATATCGAAAATTTGGCTATTTTAGAAGGTAAATTATCTCCTAGAATTCTGGGTTTAGTCATAGAATGGGCTGCTCTTCATCAACATGAGCTACTCAAAAATTGGCATCTGGCTAGACTCAATCAATCTTTAGAATCCATTGCTCCCCTAGAATAAACTATGTTAAAGGATATTATTGAAGTGAAACCCTTAGAAAACTATCAACTTTATCTTAAGTTTGAGGATAATCAAGAAGGGATAGTGGATCTCGAGCAATTTGTTGAATTTGAAGGGGTTTTTAATCCCCTGAAAGACTTAGATTATTTTAGAACGGTAAAACTTAATCCAGACTGGGGAACAATTTATTGGGATAATGGAGCTGATTTAGACCCTGATGTCCTCTATTCTCTGGTTACTCGTCAACCCATTCAACTCTTACAAAAAAGCCAGAATCAAGATTCTTTAAGTCAGGCAATTGTTTAGATTATAGCGGTTCTCGCATCTGTGCGGCACACTTAAACCTTTGCTGATTAAACTGTTCAGGATCGGGAATGTACCTCTTGTGAATCAGAAACGCTATAACTTTATTGGCTCTCCTGAGTTTCGTGGGTCTATTTTGTCTTCGCATCTAGGCAAAGTCAGATAGAGTAAGCTTTTCAGGCTTTTGAAAAATCAAATAATGTATTAATCCGATACATTTCATACACAGAATCCAAGAGAGCCACTTTATTTTCTGGGAATTCAGATTGGAGTGATTTTTTAATTATCGATACTTGTCAAAAAATTTCAATTATCAATCCAGCCTAATTTCTCGCTATTTTCTAAAGTCATTGAGAATTTTTTTAAGTTTAAAAAATATGATAAAAATAAACCCTCTCAACTGACTGAATGAAGGGGGAATTTGTTGTGTTTTTGGACACAAATTAGCCAAAGGTTTTGAGAGCTTTAGTTATTGGTTTTCCTCAATTTCTTGCGCTGATTTTAATATATCTAAGTACAATCTTTGATTAACGCGAAAACCTGCTTTAATAATCAAATCATCTATTAACGGCTGAATGGTAGAAATCAATCTTCTTTTTTTGGCAATTAATAAAACACCTAAAATCCCAATAACATTTAATCCTAAACTAATAGCTTTCTTTCTGCCAGGGTTCTCGTCTATAATGACTCTATCAGCATTTAAAGAAATTGCTAAAGCTATCGTTTCTGATTCTCCCCGATGTAATTCTTTTTGTAACTCTTTCAATAATAACCGATCTTCTAACTCTCGCTTTTCTATCCAGGATAGGGTTTGAACTTCAATAGTTCCAGGAACAGCATAACCTAATCCCGTCAGTTCTTCATAAACAGCTAGGGGAATAATAATTGTTCCATAAATATCATGGAGCAAGTTAAGATAGCCGATAGCAGCTAAACTGGTAATCGGAGAGGTGTTACTGACAACAATCACAGATCGCCTAATGTTTTTAGAGTTTGTAATTCTTGTTGCCAATCTACACTATCATAATTTATGCAAATATTTCTCTGAGCGAGTTCTTGTCGAAATTCAATTAAAGATAAGCTGGCAAAATCAGCCGCTTTTGCGCTACTGATATGATAATCTCTAAACATAATGATTGCCAGTTCTAGTCGCAACAGTTGCTCGTTTTTTCCTGTTGCTTGTATAATTTCGTTGGAAATCACAATACTCATGAAATTTTACGATATTTATATGAGAGTTGCTATCATACCACAAAAAACTACTTGTGATCAATCAATTAATAAAAATTAATGAATGGAAACACGGGCAAAAAAATAAACCCCTTCAACTGAGTGAATGAAGGGGCATTTATGGTATTTTTAGAAGCAATTTAGCCTACTTTTGTGGTCTCTTTTTCTTCGGATTGGGAGGGTTTTATTTGGAGCTTAAGGGTTGAAGCTGCGCCGGAGCCGAAGGTGATGATACTCAAACTGTTATTTTTTGTACTGTATATTTTTTGGTTATTTCCTTGGGATGTCTGAACAATTGACCTTCATTTTGGTAGAAAACTTCATAATCTGGTGCCAGTTCAAGAAGTAACTGTTTCCATAAACTAATTCCTTCTTGTTTAAAATCCATTTCAGCTTGCTGATTAGGAAAATCTGATAAAGGTGGATAGTCTTGATTTAAAGTCTTATCGTAAGTATCCTGCCATGCGTTTAAACGTTGAATGGTTGCTTGACTTAATGGTAATTCTTCAGGAGCAATGTTATCAATTTCATCTACTCCCCAAAGTGGGTAACTTCCATAATCTGCCCAAAGTTTGATTCTGATTG
>SFAU01000179.1 GCA_007096045.1 Microcystis novacekii Mn_MB_F_20050700_S1
TTGAGAACTTCTTTAACTAACGATCAAGAGCTTGAACAGGAGGACAGAGAGTTAATTATGAGATTATCACCTTTATACACTTCCCGTCTTCAGGAAGAACTGGATGCTGGCCGTCAACAAGGTCTTCAACAAGGTCTTCAACAGGGTCTTCAACAGGGTCTTCAACAGGGTCTTCAACAGGGTCTTCAACAGGGTCTTCAACAGGGTCTTCAACAGGGTCTTCAACAGGGTCTTCAACAGGGTCTTCAACAAGGAGAACGTCTGGTGATAGAAAATTTATTGAAAGCTCGTTTTGGTAATTTAGACCCAGATTTGTCCGTAATCATTGATCGCATTTTATTGTTACCAGTGGAGGAGTTTACCCCTTTAATAATTAATTCATCTCGCACAGAATTAATTGCCCACTTTTCTAGTTAAAAGTTAAAAGAATAACTCAATCATTTGATGATAGTGGATTTTGAAATTAGCTGATTAACCGGCGCGCTATTATTATCTATCGAGTGCATCTCACTTATGCAGGAATACCGACAATCAGCAATTATCAGTGACTCTTAGATGATTACAAATGTATCAGCAGCTGTCTGTAAGCATCCCACCGAAAAACTAATGCGCGGGGGGTTTGGGGGCGGCGCCACGCCCCCAACGGGGGGTTTGGGGGGTAGAACCCCCCAAAAGCTTGGATTGAACGATAAAACCGGAAGTAATGCCCGATTTGATCCGAGAGTTTTCGCGTAAAAATCCCAATTGGTAGATTTACAAAAATGAGATGCGGCCTTATTATCTCTCTCAATCTACGAGAATCTGCCAGGGAATTTTCTCGGCAAATTCGGGGATATTGAGGATCGTTCTGGAACTGGAATCAGCTTTCTTGCTAATTTGTGGGCAATTAGCGGCCATTTAGCTCTGATGACGTTGGAATAGCTTTTCTAAAGCTTCCTTCAAGGTTGGTTCCATGACAATTTTATTTTGATAAGCAACTGTTACTCTAGCGATTGTCGGGACACTATTTTGGTCTGCCACTAGATACAAAGGTTCTACATAAAGCAGCGATTGTTCAATGGGAATAATTAATAGGTGTCCTTGCAAAACTTTAGAACCGTCCCGATTCCAAAGAGAAATCTGTTGAGAAATATCTGGATCTTGGTTAATTAAAGCCTCAATTTGATTCGGCCCGTACACTAACCTTTGTTTAGGAAATTGATAGAGCAATAACTTACCATACTCTCTATCGTCTGAACGCGCCGCTAACCAAGCGATTAAATTTTGCCGACTAGAGGGAGTATAGGGATGGAGGAGAATAAATTCTTCTTTGTCGGCATCGGGCAGTTTCATGATTAAATAATAGGGTGATACAGCCTGGGGTTCCGTGCCGTAAATTTCTAGGGGAATTTCCCATTGATCCTCCCGATTATAAAATACCTGTGGATCGGTCATGTGATAGGTTAATAATCTTTCTGCTTGGGTACTAAATAAATCTTCGGGATAACGGATATGACTGCGGAGAGTTTTCGGCATTTCCGCTAAAGATTTAAAGAGATGAGGAAAGATTTTATTCCACGTCTGAATAATTGGATCATTTTCATCGGCAACATAGAAATTCACTGTTCCATGATAGGCATCCACTACCACTTTCACCGAATTGCGAATATAGTTAAATTTATCTTTACCTGGGTCAGAATAGGGATAGCGATCGCTGATAGTATAAGCATCAATAATCCAATGTAATTTACTGCTACTATCGCCCACATCTGCCGCTACTAAATAGGGGTTGCGATCATAATTTAAAAAAGGTGCGATAGTTTGCACGCGATTTTGGACATCACGACGCATTAATAGGCGAGTTTCGGGAGTAAAATCTTGGCTAAATAACATTTGCCAATCCCGCAGATAAAGGGCAAATAGCCAACGTCTCCACCCCGTCCCCACTAGGATTCCTCCCTTACCATCGTAGGTATTATAGACATTTCCATCCCCGCTAGGAAAATCCAATTCTTCTACGGTGGTGGGAGTCATCACATAATTATTAGTTAATTCCCCGTAGTAAATGCGGGGTTTACCAATGGGAATACTATAATCAATTAATTCGCTAGAGGTTTGTAGAGCCCCTTCGTCTTTATTTGTGCCGATATCTTTGACAAAATAGTAGGGTAAACCCCCAGCAGCAACTAAATTAACCGGGGAAAGAGTGAACCCATAACCGTGGGTATAAACGAGATGTTTATTCACCCAAGTGTTAGCAGAAGTGGGAACCGCACTATAATCTAATTCTCTAGCGGCAATAATGGTCTGTTGTTTTTCAGATATTTGACGTTCCTCGATTTTTTGATGCGATCCTACTCGCACTTGATAGCGATCAATATCGGCATCGGGGAATTTATAATATAAGCGAAATTGCTGTAATTGTCGGTTAGTTTCTAGCAGTGGTTTGGTGTCCCAAAGACGAATATTATCGATAGTTAGATGATTTCTCTCTAAAACTTCGGCATTTAATTCGGCCTGTGGATCGAAAACTTGGGCATCAATTCTATCTAAGGAAAAAGCCGCTCTTGTGGATTGAATACTTCTTTCGATATAGGGTCTTTCTCTCACTAATTCATTCGGTTGTACGACAGTTCTTTGTAATAGTCCACTGATAACTATGCCACTTATCCAAACAATTAAATAGAGAAATACAGGAACTAAGTAGGGGGAAAATACCAACTTTTTCTTGGCATTTTTGTATAACTTGCGACGGTCTTTTTTACCAAATAATGCTTTTTCTCCTAACCATATAGAGGTTATTCCTGCAATAATTCCCAGAATAATTTCAATAAATTGACCAACATGAACATCGATATAACCCGCACCATAAACTACTCCTTCCGGAGAATAAAGTAGCAGGTAACGCTGAATAATATGGTGTAATACTAGCAGCCCCATTAACCCACTCCAGAGGGCATATAAATGACGCAGTTGCGGACGAGAAAACCCCGGAAATGTTCCCAGAGAAAGACTATTGGCCGAAAAAAGATAGGTTAAACTAACAGCAAAAAGAGTATATATTCCCACACCACCGAGCCATAATTCTAGTAACTGCCACAGGGGTAATTGAAAGATGTAAAAACCTAAATCATTCCCGTATTGAGGATCGTTAATATTGAAAGGAACACCATAAAAATATTTTAAAAAACTCGCCCACTGCCCAGCAATAATAAAAGATAGCATTATAGTAAATACTATAGATATTATTTGCAAAAAATACTCGGTTTTAATTAACAATCCCAAGACTAAAAGAGCGATAATCACCCCTTGCCAAAGATTACCGGAAATATCGGTTAATACTTGCCTAATCCAAACTATTTCCAGAGGAGAACTTAGGGAAGAACTAAGATTAGGGAGATTAAAATCTGGTGTCCAGAGACTGAGGGCTAGTTTACTGTAATACAATAACATTGACCCGATCCAAGCTCCAATTCCCGTTGCTATAATCAAAAGGCCGAGTAAATTAATACTAGGAGATTGAGGACTAAGAGAATAACTATCTTCCTTGAGTTTTTGCCAACGAAAACGCTGTGCTAAACGTAAATTAGTAAAAATAAAGAGTAGAGAAAGAATCGCGCTTCCCCAACCTAATCCCAGTTGCCAAGATAATTGTTTCAGGAAAGTGTTTAAATAACCCATCTCGGCAAACCAGAGGCTATTGGCTGCCACTAACACCCCTAACTGCCCGCTCACAAGGCAGCCAAGAAACAGTAAAATAGGTTTAGCGATCGAGCTTCGGTTAGATTTGATCAGCATGGATAAAGTGATAAGGGAGAGTCTTTTTTCATTCTAGCGATTCTCGTCGGGTGCATCTCACATTTGCAGAAATACGGAAAATCAGCAATTAGTCAGTGACTCTTAAATTATTACAAATATATCAACAGCTGCGTGTAAGCATCCCACCGAAAAACTAATGCGCTCCGGGGTTTGGGGACGGCGCTTGCGTCCCCAACGGGGGGTTTGGGGGGTTCTACCCCCCAAAGGCTTGGATTGAGTGATAAAATCAGAAGTAATGACCAATTTTAGCAGAGAGTTTCCCTTTAAAAATTCCAACTCAGTAGATTTACAAAAATGAGATGCAGCCTTCTCGTCTCTTCCTGCTGCTTTTTCTTAATTTAAAGATAAATTTAAGAAACTATAATTTTAGCGAGGATTTGCAGACTGAAGTATTTCTCGAAAAATCCTGCGTCGATAGGAAGGAGATTCATTGCTAATATTCCATAAAGTTTCGTAGAAAAAGAAAGAAACCCCGAAATTTTGTTGTCTCGATTTTTCCACTTGTTGAGTAATATTAACCATCGGAATCGGACGACCTTTTAAACCAGATAAAATCCCAATAGCTACGGGGATAGATTGTCTAGCTTGCTGTAATTCTGGTTGGGATAATTCCCAGTCAAAGGCGTTCATATCAGTTCGATACACTTGCACTACTAATTCATCAATCAAGTTTTTTTCTTGCCATTTTTGCCAATCTAAAAGATAGGATTCTAGGGAGAAAATGTAGGGATTAGGAGATAGGGAAATAATCGCTGTAGGTTGGCGCTTTTTAATCGTCTGGGCTAAACTATTCATATAGTCAGTAATTTTATCGGCCCGCCATTGAATCCATTCTTTATCTTGGTAATCTTGCGGTGGTAATTGTCCCGAATGTTCCCTTTGATAGAGTTTAATGGTGATTTCATCATAGCCAAAATCGGCGGGATAACCAAAATGATCATCAAACTGAATTCCTTCTATATCGTAGTTAGTAATAATCTCGCTGACTAAATCCGTAATAAAGTTTTGGACTTGCGGATGTAAGGGATTTAACCACACCCGTTGATGCACTTTTCCTTCCCACCAAATCACACTTTTATCCTGTCTTTGGGTTAACCAATCGGGATGTCGTTTGGCTAATTCTGAATCCGCAGGAGCCATAAAACCAAATTCAAACCAGGGAATAATTCTTAATTTTTTCCGATGACCTTGGCTAATTATTTCCTTTAAAAAGTTGCGATTTTTTAAAGATTCATGGGGATCGATCGCTCGTCCCGTCACTTTTTCTGCTACCTTAGAAGGATAGAGTGTATAACCCCAATTCCAGACCGTGGGATAAATTGTATTAAAATTTAAATCAGCCAACCTATCAACGGCATCTTTTAGGGTTTCTGGTTTAAATAATACCTCACTATCGATATTAGTTAACCAAACTCCACGAATTTCGGGTTTTTCTTGGGGTTGATTGGTCGATTGTGCCGGATAATTAAAGGTTATCGTCATGATACAAGCAAAGATAATTAAAAATATTACCCAGCTTATTTTTCCGTATCTTTGACTATAAATCACTAAACCATCGGCGAAATTATTAAAGGTTTTACTGATTTTATTCATAATGGGAAGTGGGGAGACTTTACAGTTATCAGTGAACTGATAACTGATAACTGATAACTGATAACTGATAACTGATAATAACTAAATTATCTCTCTAAATTGCGAGGATCTAGAGAATCGCGTAAACCATCACCGAGTAAATTAAAAGCTAAAACGGTGAGAATAATTAACAAAGCAGGTGGCCAAATTAACCAGGGTTGTAGAACAATAATTGAGGCATTGGTAGCCAAAGAAAGCATATTTCCCCAACTAGGATCCGGTTGTTGAATTCCCAAACCAATTAAACTTAAAACCGATTCGGCCACGATAAACCCCGGCACGGCTAACGTAGCAGAAATAATGATATAACTGGCAGTTTGGGGCAGCACATGACGCAGAATAATATAAAGGGGTTTTGCTCCCATAGCTTTAGCGGCCTGAATAAATTCCTGTTCTTTCAAGGATAAAACTTGACCGCGAATTACCCGCGCTAATCCCGACCAACTGATAAAAGAAGTAATCAGGACGATTAATAAAAAGCGCTGGGTGCTGGTTAATCCGGCGGGTAAAACGGCTGCCAGAGCTACGAGTAAATATATGCCGGGGATAGTCATTAAAACTTCCACAAAACGCATTAAAATCGCATCTAACCAACCACCAAAATAGCCAGAAACGCCACCAACAAATAAACCGATAGGGAAAGAAATTAAAATCCCGACCAAACCGATAAATAAACTAATTCTGCCCCCGAAAATCAGGCGACTAAAACTATCGCGTCCTGATTCGTCAGTTCCCAATATATTGATTCTACCATCGCCGATGACCCCGAACAGATGGCGATCAAAAGGGATACCGGGGAATAAAGTTACTTCCTCCCATTTTGGCGGCAAAGGTAGGCGAATTTGACCGAAATTATAGGTTTCACCCTTAACCAAGAGACGTAGCGGCAAGGGGTTGTTAAAATCTCTAATTAGCTTCCGCTCACCAGTTTCTATATTAATAGCACTTTGAGTGGTGGGATAGACGTGGGGGCCAATCCACTCACCCTGGTTACTTCCCGACTGCGAGCGCCAAAAGATTTGGGTGGGAGGGAGGAGAGACTGACCGGGTTGGGAGGAGTAGGGAGAGTAGGGAGCGACAAAATCCGCCGCCATTACGCTTAAATAGAAGATTAACAGTAAAACTGCTCCCCAACGGGCGAGAGGATTATCTTTGAGTTTGTGCCACCAGTCCATAGGCGATTAGGTCAATAGGAGAGTTAATCTTTATTTTGCTAGTTTGATTGCTACAATTCATCATACCAACAAAAAAGCTGTCTAATGTTTATTAATCCCCTTGTTTATGAGAAATCTTCTGTCTATCGTCAAGATTTTGAGACAGCGCAACCGTTTAAGCATTTGGTCATCGATAATTTTTTAGTTGGGGAGCAAGCGCAAATTTTGCTGGAAAATTTTCCGAGTTTTAATCCGCAAAAAGCCATTAGTGAGTTAGGAAAAGTTGGCGGTAAGGCGGTTAATGAGGATTTAATCGGTTTGGGGGGTGTTTATCAACAGTTTGGCCGCTACATTCAAGCTCAAGAGTTTTTAGAGTTAATTTCCCAATTAACTGGTATCGATAATTTAATTCCAGACCCTAGTTTTTATGGGGGGGGAACCCATGAAAATTTACACGGTCAAGAATTAGACCCCCACGTTGATTTTAACCTTGATGAGCGTCATTGGTATCATCGCCGCTTGAATTTATTAATCTATTTAAATCCCCAATGGCAAGCAGATTGGGGAGGGAATCTAGAGTTACATTCCAATCCTCGTCAACCGGAAGAAAATAAGATTAAATCTTTTGTACCTATCTTTAATCGTTGTCTTATTTTTGAAACCAATGAATATTCATGGCATGGATTTTCTCAGATTAATTTACCAGAAAATCAACGGCATTTATCGCGTAAATCTCTTTCTATCTATCTCTATACTAAAGAACGTCCAGCCCTAGAATTATCACCATCGCATACAACTTTTTACATCCCGCGCCCGCTGCCAGAAAATATTCAACCCCATCAAGTTTTAAGCTCGGAAGATTACCAACAAATTAAAATTTTACTGAAAAGACGGGATGATTTAATTCGTTTTTATCAAGATAGAGAACTGAAAGAATCTCAGGATTTAGTTAGTTTAAAATCCCATATTAAACGCTATCTATCCCTCCAATATCCTCGCCTATGGAAAATTATTAAAAGTTTACCCCGTTGGCAAAAGTGACCTGAAAAAAATCCCTACTTTCCAATCAGAGAGAGTAGGGAATAATCAAAAAAACTAACTGGGAACTTAACCTAATAACTGGGTAGCACGCGCAGTTAAAGCATTGGCAGTTAAGCCATTATAGGCCATAATTTCCCCAGCACTAGCGGTGGTTTCTCCCCGTTTCCAAGCGAAGACATCCCGACGCGCATTACTGCGTAACATAATCGGTTCTAACATGGCGCTTGTACCACCAGTTACTCCGATTAAAGCATCACCAGCAAAGAGACTATCAAAACCAGCATCATCAAGGAAATTATTATCAGCTTCCGAGCTAGTTTCACTCATCACATCGCTAGGACGGTAGAGACGACGAGGATTAATTACCGAGACGATTTTTACGCCGATTCCTGCCGCTTCTAACTGTTGTGCCGACTCAAAAACGGGTAATAAAGTCATATCACCAATAACGGCAAAAACTACTTTTTTACTGCCTTCCGATTCCTGAAGAATTACGCCGCCTTTTTCCAAAGCTTGACGGGTTTGCTCAAAGGTGCTTCGTACTGGTAAAGGCGATTTACTAGCGGTGATTGTAATGCCTTTATTGCTAGTTCCTAACGCCCATTCATAACAGACTTGAATACTGTTAGCATCGCAGGGAAAGAGCGGGAAAATATTACCATTTCGCATCATAGCGGCGAAATAATTTTCAATCTCTGGGCGTTGGTGTGTCCAACCATTACGCCCTTGCTCCAAGGCTCCGGCGGTGAATAAAGTAATAGTAGAAGGGGTGGGACGACGTAACTCGGCCATCGCTTGGGTTACGGTCTGCCAAATCGGTAAACCATTGATAGCAAAAGACTCGTAGGAACACCATAAAGTTCGCGCTCCCAAGAGAGATAAACCGACGGCTAATCCGGCACAGGCATCCTCGCTTAAAGGTTCATAAACTTGACCGTTAGGACCCTGGAAATAGGTATCATCGCTGGTGGGGTGAATAATCTTTAAACCGACGTTAATATTATTAATTCCCGAAGCGGCATTACCATCAGCATTAGTGACAACAAAATTGGGGTCAGCTTTACCCACAGCTACCACTAATTCCCCCATAGCGGTAGTGGCCACTTTTTTATCGCCACCCACAGTATATTCGGTCATCGGTAAGGTTCCTAAATCCGGCAGCGGGAAGACTTTTTCCGTTACCACTGTTTCCGCTGCTGGACCACCTCCAGAGCGCTCGAAATTAGTACGAACAATTGCCCAAGCTTCAGGGGGTAAAGCGCGTTCTTGTAAGGCAGCAACGATATAATCTTTTTCTAAAGAATCGCCGGGATAAAGATTATGGGAAGCCGCTCCCCGTTTGTGAACTCCCGCCCCTTTAAGTTGTTTAATAATGATCACCGTTAGTTTACCACCTAGGGCTAATTGGGCGGCTTTATCCGTGGCCATTAACACCGCTTTCATGAACTCTAGACGCTGGTTAAAAGAGAATTTGGTGCTATCTACATATTCCCCATTTTGATTAGCATCATCGAAGTCTTTGGCATTAATGAGAATCACTTCCTCGAAACCATTACCGCGCCAATAGGCTTCCATTTCGGCGTTAGTTTTCAGGGACACCATGCTATGGTGTTCTTGGGAATAGCCATTCCAAACTAAAATCGGCAGAAAATTGGTAATTTCGGGATAAGCAGTGTGAAAATGACCAAAACTACTCATAATGTAGGGTTCTCCTAAACCCCCATCCCCGATAGTCACAGGGAAAAGGGTATTAGGGTGTAATTTGGCCGCCGCCATGGCGAAATGTTGTCCCTGGCCCAAAGGACCAGCCGGTCCGAGCAGTCCGGGGATTTGTCCAGAAAGATGCCCTAAAAGTCCGTGTTTTTCCCGAAAACGTTCTCCCAATTCGCTGACGTTGCTGATGCCCATGGCTTCCAGAGAGCGATCGAGAAAGACGTTACTATAAAAACCGGGGGCATGATGGCCCACTTCGGTGAAAATATTTTTCTGGCCTAACATCATCAAAGAGGCAATCACGTCGGCAGCGCTGGCAAAACCGCCGGGGTGTCCCGATTCTTTGGTAGCGGTGATTTGTAGGGTGAGGTAACGCAAAGCATCGGCGGCTAGGAGGGTTTGATAGATAGCATTCGGGTCATTAGCGGCAATAATAGCGGTTTTTCCCGCAGCGATAGCGGCTTTTCCCGCATATTTATCAAATTCGGGTAAGGAAGCCCCAAAATATTTTATCCCTTGACAAAAATCGGGAATTGTGCTAGTAGCTGTCATAAAATTAATATACCCCTTTACATACAGGCAATCGTTAAAACTATCTTACAGTTAGCGGTAACTCTCGATAGATGCGATATTACAGGGGGTTTCCCTAGGCGATCGACTATTTATGCTAAACTGAACGCCAATGTCAACGATAAAATTAATCCTATTGATCATGTTAAATAGCAGCCAATTACAGGATTTAATCAGTAAATCACTACGTTATCTATTAATTATCGGTACTATTGTCCCTCTCACTTCCTTAGAAGCCCGCCCAGTCCAAGCCACTCCTCCTAGTAGTGCTGCACCCCCTAAAGAAGCGATTGCTCCTATCCCCGCAGAAAGCAAAGAGTACACCCTAGGAGAAGGGGATAAAGTCCGCGTCACCGTTTACCAAGTCGCGGATTTAAGCGGCGATTTCCTCGTCTTACCCGATGGAACCCTGACTTTACCTCTGATTGGTAGCGTCAAAGTGGAAGGAATGACCGTCACCGAAGCCGGCCAAACCCTCGCCAAACGTTACAGCACCTATCTCAAACGTCCCGTGGTTACTGTTAGCATTCTCACCCCCCGGCCTCTGCAAATCGCCATCGCGGGGGAAGTCAATCGTCCGGGTACTTATACAATTAACCCCGAACAAAGCCAAAAAACGCCCCTATTGACCGAAATAATCCGGCAAGCGGGGGGAGTGACTACGGTGGCCGATATTGGTCAAGTTCAAATCCGACGCAATCTCAAGGGACAAGAACAGCTAATTCAAGCCAATCTCTGGCAATTAATCCAAAAAGGCGATACAACCCAAGATATTAGCCTTAGAGATGGTGATAGCATCGTTATTCCCACTAAAACGACCCTTAGCGTCGGGGAAGTCAATCAATTAGCCGATGCCAATTTTGGACTAGATAGCGATCGAGAAATTAATGTTACTGTGGTGGGAGAAGTTTATCGTCCGGGGTCCCATCGTATTGTCCCCACTGCCAACAATAACAATAATAATGACCTAGATCGCGGCGGCACCAGGAAACCGGCCCGACTAACCCAAGCTATCCAACAAGCGGGAGGCATCAAACCTCTTGCCGATATCCGACAGGTGCAAGTGCTGCGTTATACTCGTGACGGTTCCCAGCAGAAAATCCCCGTAGATCTGTGGAGTTTGCTCGAAAAAGGTGATATGACTGGCGATATCTTTCTTCAAGAAGGGGATACGGTGATTATCCCCACCGCTACCGCAATCTCGGCCAAGGAATCGGAAACCCTAGCATCGGCTAGTTTTGCCCCTAAGACTATTAACGTGAAAGTGGTCGGGGAAGTGGCCAAACCGGGGACAATTGAAGTTCCTCCCAATACCCCTCTCAATCAGGCAATTTTAACCGCAGGAGACTTTGATAAGCGTCGCGCTAATCAGTCCACAGTGGAATTAATTCGTCTCAATCCGAACGGAACCGTCACCAAAACCTCAATTAACATCGATTTTTCTCAGGGTATCAACGAGAAAACTAACCCGATTCTCCGCAATAATGATGTGGTGGTGGTTCATCGTAACGGTCTGGCATCTGCTACCGACACCCTCGGCACGGTTTTAAGTCCCTTTACCGGTCTGACAGGCCTTTTCAACGGATTTTTTAATCTTTTCCGTTAAAAAAGTTCACTTTACCCCGATGTCATTAGCTAAGTAATCGAGCTAATAATAGATATAGAAACGGCGAAAAGTCGTGAGCGGTCACGGCTTTTCTGTCCGATAGACTCAGGAAAGAAAACTATGATTTTTCTCCTTACTCTAGCCCTAATCTCCCTGTCGATTAGCTACAATGTTCACGGCGAAATAATTAGCCTCAGTACCCGCTTATTGGGTCTTTTTTGTGGCTTATTAAGTTTGTTCTTTACACCCCTACTGGTAAAGGTTTTTATTCTTGTCACCTTAGTCGTCTTCAACTGGGATTTTAAACCCTAAACCCGACTAAAACCCTAAGCATACATAACCCATCAAAAAAACTGTTATGCAAAAACGCTATCTCGGTCAGACTAATATAGAAATTACTCCCCTTCTCGTCGGTACTTGGCAAGCAGGAAAAAAGATGTGGGCAGGTATTGAAGATGAGGAAAGTATTAAGGCTATTCGAGCCGCTTTTGAGGCAGGAATTACCACTGTAGATACGGCCGAAATCTACGGGGAAGGTCACTCGGAATCGATTGTCGCTCAAGCTTTGGCCGATGTGCGAGAACGGGTAATTTATGCCACCAAAGTTTTTGCTAATCACCTCAAATACGAGGAAGTTATCGCAGCTTGTGATCGCTCTTTAAAAAACCTCCAAACTGATTATATCGATCTTTATCAAATTCATTGGCCTAGTGGCTCATGGAACACGGAAATAGTGCCTATTTCTGAAACTATGGCCGCTCTTAATTATCTAAAAGCACAGGGAAAAATTCGCGCTCTAGGGGTTTCCAATTTCTCCCGCTCTCAACTGGAAGAAGCCAGTCAATACGGCAGAATTGAGAGTATTCAACCTCCCTATTCTCTGTTTTGGCGCTCGGTAGAAAAGGAAATTATGCCCTATTGTATAGAGAATAATATTTCTATTCTTGCCTATTCTCCCCTTGCCCAAGGTTTACTAACAGGAAAATTTAGAAATGGTTATCAGTTAGCAGCGGAGGATCATAGAATTAAAAATAAACTCTTTCATGGCGAAAACTTTCCGAGGGTACAAGCGGCTTTAACTCAATTAGAACCGATTGCTAACCGCTGTAATTGTTCCCTAGCTCAATTATCTCTTGCTTGGTTAATTAAACAACCTCAAACTAATGCAATTGCTGGGGTAAGAAATGCCGCTCAAGCAGTTAATAACGCTCAAGCAATGACAATTAATTTAACCCCAGAAGACCTAAAATTAATTGATAGTATTGGCAAACAGGTAACTGATTTCTTGGATGATAATCCCGTGCTGTGGGATTTCTAAAAATTATACAGCAGTTATCTTAAGGGTGAAGACAGAAGTTTTGGTTAATTCCCACGAAAAAGCCTGTATAATGATAGCTATAGTCCGATTCTTACCGCAGGATTATCCTTATGGCTAAATCGAAAAAACACAATCTGCAATGGATTAAAGAAACCCTCGATTTAAATCCAGATCATAACTGGAAATCTAGTCCGGGTAACAGTATTTTTGTAGCTGGTCGCGGTGCAGTTCGCTTTGAAGTTCCTCAGGATTGGCATTTTGAACCCGATGATAATTCCTTTCGTTTTTTAGATAGAAAACCCCCCGATGATGATTGTCGTTTAGAGGTTTCCTATAATTTACTTCCCCCCGGAGATTGGAAAGAATTGCCCCTGAAAGGAATGGTCAAAAAATTAGCTCGTGAAGATAGCCGCAATCCTCACGAAATCGGCGAAGTTATCCAAGAAAAACGCCAAACCGCGCGCATTGTTTGGGTACAAATTCAATTCATCGACCCCCAAGAAAATCGGCCAGCTTATTCACGCATTGCCGTGGGTATTGGTTCTGGAGTTCAATGTTTAATTACTATGGATTATTGGGTCGATGATGCGGACAAATTCACCCCCGTCTGGGATACGGTTATCTCCTCGCTGGTGTTAGGTTTATACATTCGCGATCCCCGCAGCGGTTTAGCTTTCCCCGACTAAAGGTAATAGCAATTTTGCAGGAAAATTTCCTTGACAAAAAACCTTAATTGTGATAACAGAAAAATCGATCGCTCGACTCTGGTGGGGATAGCTGCCAGTCCCCGCATTGACGGGATGTGCGGGAAAGCAAGAGGCACTGAGACTCAAACGCAAGCTATGACCTTGAGGAATAGTGATAAAAGTGGCTTGCAGGGCAATATTTAGGGGCAATTCGGGATTATTTACCCGTTTATAACCCTGAGTGATATTAAAAACTCGACCATCGGGGGTAACTTGAGAAACCACCGCGCAGATATCGAAACTAACCGCGTCTGCTTGACAATAACAATCCAGACGGGGACTACCCAAAATCGTTAAATCTTTCTCTAGGGGGGGAGAAGTGTAGGTAATCACATCACTGCGACAGTCTAGCATGGTGCGGTCGAATATTCCCCCCGGTAGGGCGCTATGACCTCCTAAAGATGGGACCGGTCGCCAAGGATCGTGAACGATGGTATCCTCGATCGCAGGTTCTAACAAAATCACGCTTAATTTCCCCTCATCCTCGCGCAGATTGGCTAAACCTTGACTAGCAAGATAATAAATTTGCTGATTTTCTCTGGGAAACTTTTCCAGATATTGCCATTGATTAGACCCCATTTGAAATAGATAGACGGGAGGATTTTTTAATAACTCCACCTCCTGACCTTTTAAGAAATAATCAAACCATTGCAGCTGCATTTTATCCACGGGACTAATTGCCTGTTGACCATAATCTATCTCTCCTACTTTTCTCCCCCAGGGTAGATGAGTCCAAGCACCAATAATTAGCTGTTGGGGATAGATAGAACGCGCTTGCATTTCTTGGTATAAACTCAAAGTTCCCCGAAGATGAGGATCGAACCAACCTCCGATATGTAACATCGGTAAATCGATATTTTTTAAAAGGTTTTGCGGTGATAAATTTTGCCAATAGTCATCGGGAAGATAACGAGTAATCCACTCGTGATAAAAAGAATCGGCGGCTAAATCCTGTAAAATTTGGGGAGAGGCAGCAATAGGATCAAAAAGGGGTAAATTTCGGGAAGCTACCCAGAGTTTTTGATAGGCAGTTTCATCCCCTTTTAATTTAGCTGTTTCCGCCGCTAATTGTATTGCCCAAGCGAGATTATATTGTAAATTAAATGCTTCATTTTCATAGCCCCAATCTCGATATAAATCGTGAGCGATCATCGCTGGGCAAATAGTTTTTAAAGCACCGTGACCATTAGCAGCCGCGTATAATTGGGTCATTCCCTGATAGGAAAAACCATACATTCCCACCACACCCGTATTATTAGGAATAGTTAAAACCCATTCAATAGTTTCTAATCCGTCGCTAATTTCATGGGCAAATAAATTAAAATTTCCCGTCGAGTTTCCCCGTCCCCGGACATCCTGAATTACTACAATATAACCCTGACGTGCATACCAACTAGGATGGGCATAAACCACCGTAGAAGCGATCGCTTTTCCGTAGGGTTGTCGCATTAGTAAAATGGGAAAAGATTCCCTGCTATCGGGACGATAAATATCGGCAGCTAAACTAATTCCATCTTTGGTGATCAAACTAGCTGTTTCTTTTTTTATGGGGTAGGGATTAAACATTATTATCTCTTTCAGAGCAAAAATACTGTCAGGTGGCTCAATCGAGAAAACTTGACCAAGACCAGATAAAGCTTAACTAAATGTTACAATAAAGACGGACTGCCTCAACTGCCTAGGACTGGAGAAAAATCAGCGATGCTACGACTAGAGAGAATTAGTAAGATTTACCCGACGGGAGAAGTGTTAAAAGATGTCACTTGGGAAGTAAAAACTGGCGATCGCATCGGATTGGTGGGAGTGAATGGGGCCGGAAAATCCACCCAGCTGAAGATTATTATGGGGCAAGTGGAACCCACCGCCGGGGAGATCATCCGTCCTACCAGTCTCCATATCGGCTATCTTACCCAGGAATTTGAAGTGGATCCCCGTCGGACGGTACGGGAGGAATTTTGGACGGTGTTTCAAGAAGCGAATCAAGTCCACCATCAACTAATAGAAATTCCTCAGCGCATGGAAAAAGCTGATCCTAAAGAATTAGATCGCTTAATTCATCAATTGGATCGCTTACAAAGACAATTTGAAGGGTTAGATGGTTACGGATTAGAAGCACGCATTGAGAAAATTTTACCAGAAATGGGCTTTACTATTGATGACGGCGATCGCTTGGTAAGTTCCTTTAGTGGTGGTTGGCAAATGCGGATGAGTTTAGGCAAAATTCTCCTGCAAACTCCCGACATTTTACTCCTCGATGAACCAACTAACCATTTAGACTTAGAAACTATTGAATGGTTAGAAAAATTCCTCAAGGATTTAACCACTCCCATGGTCATAGTGTCCCACGACCGGGAATTTCTCGATCGCCTCTGTACCAAAATTGTTGAAACTGAAAGGGGAGTTTCTACCACTTATTTAGGTAATTATTCTGCCTACCTACAGCAAAAATACGAACAACAATCCGCTCAGTTAAGTGCCTACGAACGTCAACAAAAAGAACTGGAAAAACAGCAAGCTTTCGTTGATCGGTTCCGGGCCAGTGCCACCCGCAGTACCCAAGCAAAAAGCCGGGAAAAACAATTAGAAAAGGTGGAAAAAATTGAAGCACCAATCGCCGATGTGCGTACCTTAAAATTCCAGTTTCCTCCAGCAGTGCGTAGTGGACGAGAAGTGGTAACGATTAAAAATCTTGTTCACATTTACGATGATAAAATTCTCTTTTTGGGAGCAAATCTGGAAATAGAAAGAGGCGATCAAGTGGCCTTTTTAGGTCCGAATGGTGCGGGAAAATCGACGCTTTTACGTTTAATTGTTGGGTTAGAAACCCCCACAGAAGGATCGATCAAAATCGGTAAACATAACGTTATTCCTAGTTATTTTGAGCAGAATCAAGCAGAAGCTTTAGACCTAACTAAAACAGTTTTAGATACCATTCATGATGAAGTACCCGATTGGAAAGATGTGGAAGTTCGCAGTCTTTTGGGGCGATTTTTATTCAGTGGAGAAACAGTATTAAAAAAAGTAGAATCTTTGAGTGGTGGCGAAAAAGCTCGTCTTGCTTTAGCCAAAATGTTACTTGCTCCCGCTAACTTATTAATTCTCGATGAACCCACTAATCACCTCGATATTCCCGCCAAAGAAATGTTAGAATCAGCTTTAAAAGTTTATGAAGGCACGGTTTTAATTGTTTCCCATGATCGTTATTTTATCTCCCAGGTAGCTAACAAAATTGTCGAGATTCGGGATGGTGAATTAATTGCCTATGCGGGAGATTATCACTATTATCTAGAAAAACTAGACGAAGAAAAACAAAAAGCCGAACAAAAACGCATTGAAGCCGAAAAAGCGGCCAAAGCTGCCGCTAAACGGGCTAAACAAAAGGCCAAAAAAGGTTAGAATGTAAAGCATCACCCTATCCACGATTATCTATTCATTAATTAATCTTATGGCAGCTATAAAAGTAGGCGATCGAGTTCCCGATTTTTCTCTCCCTTCCCAAACAGGGACAACGGTTAATATCAGCGATTTAATCGGTAAAAAATCCCTGGTAATTTATTTCTATCCCAAAGATGATACTCCGGGTTGTACCGCAGAATCCTGCGCTTTCCGCGATAGTTACGAAGTGTTTACCGACGCGGGTGCGGAAGTTATTGGTATTAGTGCCGATAGTCCCCAATCTCATCAACAATTTGCCCAAAAATATAATCTTCCCTTCACCCTTTTAAGTGATAGCGATAACCGAGTCCGGAAATTATTCGGTGTTCCCGCTACCTTATTCGTCCTCCCCGGACGAGTTACCTATATCATTGATAAAGAGGGAATCGTCAGACATATTTTTGATTCTATGTTAGATTTTAAAGCTCACGTTACCGAATCTTTGAACACAATTAAATCTTTTTAGGTTGATGATTATGCAAGAAATTAAAGCATCTATCCCATAATTGGGCCGGTTCTGACTTAAAAATAAAATTAATGGTGTGTTAATTGAGACTAACACACCCTCAATCTACCTTCTATCTCTAAATTTATTCTTACTCATGTCTGCAAGAGATAAGTTTCATGGATTGGTTAAGCATGACTTGGAAAATGAGGGTTGGACAATCACTCATGATCCTTACACTATCGACTTAGGTTTTGTTGATTTTTATCTAGATTTAGGTGCAGAAAGGCTATTAGCTGCTATAAAAGACGATGAGAAAATAGCAGTAGAAATTAAAACATTTTTAGCAGCTTCGGCAATTTCAGAATTTCATACAGCTATTGGTCAATTTATTAACTATCGTATCGCTTTAGAAGATAATGATCCTAAACGCTTACTTTATCTAGCGATTCCCGCAGATATATACAAACGCTTTTTTCAGAATACATTTATTCAGACAGTAATTCACAAAAATCAGATTCCCTTGATAGTGTACGACACCGAAAAAAAGGAGAAATTACAATGGATAAAATAGACCTATATCGCCAACATATTCAAGAATTAATGCTCGAAAGAGCCAAACTGAGAGCACCTAGTGATCCCGTCAAAACCGAAACAGTTTTTGATACCAAACAGGATCGTTATCTCTTGGTTCATGTGGGTTGGCGGGACAGCAGCACGCGCATTTATGGCTGTATAATTCACGTTGATATTATCAATAATAAAATCTGGGTGCAGCACGACGGCACGGAAGAAGCGATCGCTGATAAATTGGTAGCGAGGGGAGTCCCCAAACAAGACATCGTTTTAGCTTACCATGCGCCCCATGTGCGACAATATACCGAGTTTGCCCTTGGCTAAAACCATTAATTGATGACCTTGCCCATACAAGTTTTACCCCAAGACGTAATCGATTTAATTGCCGCAGGAGAGGTAATCGACTCTTTAGGCGCTGTGGTGCGAGAATTAGTCGAAAATGCCATTGATGCGGGGGCAGATAGGATTACCATCGATATATCTCCCCAAAACTGGCGAATACAGGTATCGGATAACGGCAGGGGAATGTCCAGAGAAGATTTGCAACTGTGTAGCTATGCCCACAGTACCAGCAAAATCCGCCAACGGGACGATCTTTGGCAGATTACCAGTCTCGGATTCCGTGGTGAAGCTTTGCACAGTATCGCACAGGTGGCGCGTCTGCGGGTTGCCAGTCGCCATGACGATGATTTAGGTTGTTATTGTCTTTACAATCACCAAGGCGAGCCGGATAATTTAGAAACGATTCCTATAGCTATCGGCACTATCGTGACGGTAGATAATCTCTTTGGTAACTTTCCTGTGCGTCGTCAAGCTTTACCGTCAATTAACAAACAATTAAAGGATATACAGACTTTAATCCCTAATTTTGCTCTCTGTCATCCCCAAATTACTTGGCAGGTTTTCCAAGAGCATCAAGATTGGTTACGCATTAGTCCGGGTAGGGATGCCAGTCAAATATTACCGCAATTAGTTAAATCTCTGCATTTTAACGATTTAGCATCTCTAAAACTTGACTTAACGACTCCTGACGCAGAATCTGCCCAAATTGAATTAGTCATTGGTTTGCCCGATCGCATTTCTCGCCATCAACCGGATTGGGTTAGAATTGCTGTTAATGGGCGAATGGTGCGCTCATCGGAGTTAGAACAGGCAATATTTGAAGCTTTCGCTCGCACAGTCCCTAAAGATCGCTATCCCGTTTGTTTTCTCCATCTACATCTTAACCCTCGTTCGATCGACTGGAATCGTCACCCAGCTAAAGCGGAAATATACCTGCATAACCTCATTTTTTGGCAAGAACAGATAATTTCAGCCATAGAAAAGGCGTTAGGTCTAAATCCCGAACATATACCCGAAAAAGCGCAAAATCAGCGCATCAGTCAAATTCTCAAGGCTGCCGAAGAAAAAAGCACCTATACAATAGGGGAGAAATCCCCGAAAAATCGGCTGGAATTAAAGGCACTGGCCCAAATTCACCAAACTTACATAGTTGCCGAACATCCTAACGGATTATGGTTAGTGGAACAACATATTGCCCATGAGCGGGTTTTATACGAACGTTTAGAGGATAACTGGGAAATCGTGCCGTTAGACGATCCGATCATCTTAAATCAGCTAACTACTCGACAAATCGAACAATTACAACGTTTAGGATTAGAAGTTGCTAGTTTTGGCGATCGCTCTTGGGCAATTCGTAGTATCCCTGTTCTACTAAAAGATCGCGAGGATCGGGCTGATGCTTTACTAGAATTAAGTTTAGGGGGGGATTTACAAACCGCTCAGGTTGCCACCGCTTGCCGCAGTGCGATCCGCAACGGTACAGCTTTGAGTTTAGAAGAAATGCAGAATTTACTCGATGATTGGCAAAATACCCGTAATCCCCGCACCTGTCCCCACGGAAGACCGATTTACTTATCCTTAGAAGAAACCTCGCTCGCTCGCTTCTTCCGTCGTCATTGGGTAATCGGCAAAAGTCACGGCATTTAATCAGTTATCAGTTATCAGTTATCAGTTATCAGATGTAAGTTATCAGTTATCAGTTATCAGATGTAAGTTATCAGTTATCAGTTATCAGTTATCAGATGTAAGTTTTAAGTTAATTAGTTAGTTATCTTTATCTTTATCTTTATCTTTATACCTGTTTACTGATTACCGTTTACTGATTACTGATTACTGATTACTGATCACTGTTCACTGTTTACTGTTTACTGATCACTGTTCACTGTTCACTGAAAATTGGGAGATATTGCTAGGGAAAAACGAAAAGTGCTGCCTTTTCCTAATTCACTTTCCACCTCGATTTGACTTTGGTGTAATTCCACTAAACGACGGGTAATCGCTAAACCGATACCACTACCCCCAGAATAACGGGAACGAGAACGATCAGCCCGCCAAAAGCGCTCGAAAATAAAGGGTAAATCCTCTGCTGCGATGCCGATTCCTGTATCGATAACGGCAATTTTTAGGCGATTTTTGTCCCTTGTCACTTGCAGGGTAATGGCACCATTATCGGTGTAACGAATCGCATTACCTAGCAGATTAACTAGGATTTGTTCGAGGCGATCAGGATCGGCCATAACAGAGGGTAAATTGGGGGGACAATCTAACTGTAAAGTCGGTCCATCTTCTAATAATTGATCGGCAAATTTTTCAATGAGAGAATTTAACAAAGGTAATAAATTAACAGGTTGCAGTTTAATCGAGAGATAACCAGATTCTGCTCGCGATAGCTCCTGTAGATCGTGGGTTAAACGTTCTAATCTGCGGGTTTCTTTCACTAATTTTTGATAAAGTTCTGGATTAGGTTTGATCGCACCATCGGCTAATTCTTCTAAATATCCCCGCACTACAGTTAAAGGGGTGCGTAATTCGTGGGTAAGATCACCGATTAATTCCTGGCGCCTTTTTTCCACATCGGCTAAACTAATCGCCATCTGATTAAAACTGATGGCTAATTGATTTAATTCGGGGATTTCGCTTTCTGGAACTCGCGCCGATAAATCCCCTTCAGCAAAATTTTTAGTGATTTGTTTCATTTGTTTTACCGGTTTCATAATGCGTTGAGAAACCAAAAAACTCAGATAACCAGCTGCGCTTCCCCCCGCAATAAATGACCAAATGGCACTACTATCCCAAGCTGTCTCAAAACCCCTAACCAAGAAAGTTCTCGCCGAGCGCACGGTAAAAAATCCCTGCCTTTCTAACTGTTCCAAACGCAAAACAAACATTCGCGGAGAAGATAATTTAGCAATGATAATAAAGCTACTCAATCCCACCACCATAACGAGGAGATGGGATAAAAATAATCTGGTTCCTAAGCTTAATTTTGGTGGCTGCATATTTGTTAAAAAACTCTATTTGTCGTCAATATTATTGAGAGATTGCTGCGTAAATCTAAAAACATTGTTGGCTAATATCTTTTGGTCTTTTTGAAATTAAAAAGTGCCAGCCATTGGATTGTTCGGTGGGAAAATTTAGGGACTTTTTCCCTGAAAATTAGGTAATTGACCACCTAAAAATGGGGAAAACCCCACACCCCACATCCTACCCCTAGGAAAAACTTTTTGCTGCAAACCCTATTGACAGTGTTTCTCATAAAGATGAAGTATAACAGGATTTGCTATCGACGACCGACTCCCGAAAACAAAAACTTTGTACCTCACCGTTAAGATAACGGCCATATATTCGGCTACAGCATCTTAAATAAACTGACAAGAGAAAAAATCCTCCTAGGTATGTATCTTCAGGGATGGCTAAATCAAGAACTCTATCGGGTTCTTCCTGTGGAAGAATCTCCCGTTAAGCTATGCTCTGAGGGGAGAGTAGGTCAAAATTTAACTTTTTGCCCCTCTATGCTATGGTATCAAGAGGCGCTACTCTGTTAGGAGATGATTTTGCTTGAGTCATCTGCTCAAAGTAGCGTCTGTTTTTTTAACCCTTACCCCCAAAAGAGAATCTTTTCTGTATGCTAGAGGCTAATAATCAGGGAGAGAATCAAATATTTCTCTATGAAGTTGTTTTTTCCGGTTCTTCTGGCTCTTTGCCTCAACGCTTCTCCCAGACAGTCTTGCGAGTACCTAAAAGCCGCATGAGTCAAGAAACACAGCGCCTCCTGCGCCAAGGGGCCAAGATTCTCAGTATAAGGCCTCTTGACCCAGAAACTCTCTCGATCAAGCCTAGTTTACCCCCTCAACCCTGGTGGGTAGAGATCACCACCAGTCAGCCGAAATGTCTCTATTATTTCGGTCCTTTCGAGAGTTTTTCTGAAGCTTTATCCCATCAATCCGGTTATATCGAAGACCTACAATCGGAATCTGCCGTGGGAATTAACAGCGAAATTAAACAATGTCAGCCAGAGGTTTTAACTCAAGAAGATTTTTAATTTATGGTATCTGATTATACAGATTTTTAGGAATAGTTAGTTTCCTCTTGTTTTCGTTGAACAATGCCTTTACCCTCACAGAATTTACAGGGGACGGATTCATTCTCTGTCTCTAGATAGATTCTTCCTTTGCCTTGGCAGTGGGGACAGATAACTTTTTCTTCCCGCCAATAATTCTCTAAAAAAGCCTCATCGGTAATATAGGTAAAATCTTCAAACATTAGCTTGTCCTCTTATCGTTGAGATAGCTTAATCTGGATTCATCTTTCAACCTGAGAAATTGAAAATCAGTTTTACCCCCATCGTAAAAAAGATCGGGTTCATTCTTCTTGAAACTTAAATTACTTCATATTTATTTATATTTATTAATATATAATGAGTGTTCACTATCAATCTTGTCTAGCTCACATCGCAGTGTTTTACTTTATTTTACATTACGGAGTCGCGATTTTCGCCAGAGGTCTAATGTTGACCGATCACAGCAAAAAAAGCTCCGGCACTCCCTACTCCGGGATCATAGCCAATCAATTGAAAATGATTAGCCGTAGCAATAAGGCAATAAGTGGGTGGGTGGAATTAAATATAAGATGAACGTAGGTTGGGTTGAAGCATGAAACCCAACGCCCGCATAGTTTACGCTACCGCTAACCCATCCTACAAATAATTGTGCCTCCCTACTTAGAATTAAAATTTGAGGACTAAAAAGTAATGACCACAGAATTAGAAACCAAAAAAGTTACTCCTACTCGCTGTTTAGTTGGTGCGGCAATTTCCGCCGCCTTGGGGACAATTCTCTATTATCTCACGGCAGCGATCGGTCATTCTTTTTACTCAAAACCAATGGTTGCACACAGTCCGATCGCCTTGAGAATTGGCAGTGCTGTCCGGACTTTGGTTTTTGGTTTAGCTTCTCTAGGAACCTTTATTTTTGCTTTTGTCACCATTGGTTTAATTCTTTTGGCTATCCAATTACTACTTAAACGCCCTCAACAAACATAAATTATGAATTATGAATTGGCAGTGGGGAAGTGGGGAGCTTTTCAGTGATCAGTAAACTGATAACTGATCACTGATAACTGATAACTGATAACTGATTAACGGACATTTTGTGCAATAAAATCTTCGATGAGTTGTTCTAAAACCGCCGAGGAGGCGCGGGTAATCAGAAAACATCTAAACTTTTGGCCTTGACTGAGATATTGGGAATAGGCCGCCTGTAAAAAAGGTTTATAGCTGGGGTTTTTGCGAATATACACCTCAAAAAAGGCCAAAGATAGGGAATGGGCGTAACTATCGATTAGATATGGTGCTGGCAAGGTAAGATCGGCTATGGATTCGATCGCTTCGTTAATTCCCGCATCTAGTACCGAAAAATCGACGTGAGCTTGACCTTCAATCAGAGCTAAATATTTATTTTCAGTATTGAGCAGGGGAAAAGAGCGCACCTGTTCAAAAATAGCGGGGGTAGCGGGATCGTAGGTTCCTGCCGCCACAAAAGTGGGAATTTCGATCTTAGCCAGTCCTTTAGCCCCGAAAATACTCCAATTAAACGGATTAACTGCAAAAATCGCTTTGATTCTCCGATCGCGAAAATTGTATTCTTCTCGGGGTAAATCCAAAGCACGACACTGCAGCAAGAGGGAGACATTGAGAAAAGCTAATCTTCTTTGACAGTCCCGTTGTAAATTCTCGAAATCGATCGTCGCTCCACCCACGGCTAAGGCTGTATAACCGCCGAAGGAATGTCCACCAACTCCCACATTATCTACATCTAATTGCCCCTGAAATTCCCCCGCATTGCGTCTTTGCAATTCATCGATCACAAAAGATATGTCCAAGGGACGATTGACAAATTCGTTGCTATAAAAAACCATCCGCGATAAACCAGCGAGTAGATTCTGTACCTGTAGGGTATCACTGCCGGGGTGTTGGGGCATGGCGACGAGATAACCGTAACTAGCCCAATGTTCCGCTTGTCGGACAAAATCTTCAGGACGGGAAGCTAAACCGTGGGAAAAGACGATAACGGGGGTTTTCTGGGTTAATTGCCCCTTGGGTTTGACAATAATTAGATAAAGTTCCCTCTGACGACGGCTATCGGTTAAATCCAGCCGCATTTGTTCTACTTGTTGCGGTCCCGGTTGTCGGGGGTCGGTCATGGCGATAAAATTAATTTCACCGGCCTTTTTAGCTTCTTCTAAGGATAATTGCGCCACCTTTTCCGTAAATACTCTGGTGGCTTTCAGGACGATATCGATCGCCCGGGCTAATCTTTGCATTTTTGTCACATCAATCTGCATATTAGTGGGCAGATTACGCAGCAGATTAAGAATAGTTACCCCTCCCGGTTCAAAAGCTGATTTAATTAGGGCAGAACGCAGGGCAAATTTACCATTAATATCCCATTGAATGGTGATCAGTTCTCCTAAAAGGTTGAGGATATCTTCCCCCATTCTGGTGTTAAAAAAGCGGGAGATCAGGACGGGATTAATTTCTTTACTTGTGGTTAAAGCTTGCCGAAATTCTCTTTGTTGTTCCGGCGTGGTATTACCTAAATATTGTCTTAGATTAGCGTCAATTCTGCCAGTCTTGGCAAACTTTTCTAGGGAACTAATTTCTAGGGTACGACTAAAGGGCGCTAAGATAAAAGTGATTCTCTCGGCCGAGAGGACAGGGAAGCTAGTCAGTATCGTTCCCAAGCAACCAAGAGCGATCAAGCGGCCAATTTTAGCTAATTGCAACAAGTTTTTCGGCTCCTTTTCTTCCTGCGTTCCTATTCCCTCTGGATTATAACAGTAACTTCGCAGTTTTTAACGTTTTTTTTGCTTGACTATCAACAAAAATTATCAATTTACCTCGATCGATAATCTTGACCTAGAACGTAGGTTGGGTTGAAGCATGAAACCCAACGCCCGATTATGTTACGAAGTGCGCTAATACCATTTTTCTAAAGTAATGGCAGAGATGGTTAATTACCCTCACCCCCTAACCCCTCTCCCGGAAAAGGAGAAGGGTGTAAGATGCCTGCCACGAATAAAGAAAAATGGTATAACCCATCCTACAAATAATTGTGCCTACCTACTTATCAATTTACCTCGGTCGATAATCTTGACCTAGAATAGCCGATTTCAAGCTACTAACCGCTGATGATTTCAGGGTAAAAATGCCAAAGTTGCCACCACTTTCACCCCAAATTCTTCCTCAAAAACGGGTTTTTTATAGTCTAAACTCCATAATTCTAAAGCACAATCATCTTCAGCATTATTGGGAAAAAGATGCAGATGTAGGGTTCTATATTCAGGGTCGTACTTACATTCAATCTTTTTAATCGCTCCTATTTGTCGCCGATCTAAAGCCACAGCCAAGCGCAGTATTGCACTTAGATGTCTGACCATATACTGATAGTATTCAGTTAATTTCATAAAATCATCGTGCCTTTTCTTCGGTTTACTTTTGCGGTGATAACGAGCGATATTAGCGATAACTTCTAACTCTATTTCCGTATAGCCCAACAGTTCACCATTGCGAATTAAATAATAGGAATGTTTATGATGGGCAGCATGACTAACATATAAACCACTATTATGTAAAATTGCCGCAGCCCATAATAAATCTTTAGCTTCCTGATTCCAAGAATGTAATTGTGCTTGGGTTTGCTCGAATAAAGACAGGGAAAATGCCGCTATCCTCTCGGCCGATTCTAAATTAACTTGATACTTTTTCGCTATTTTCAAGACACTGCGCTGACGGATTTCACTCTGATAAAGTAACCGATTATCAATTAACCCGTGCGTCAGCATCCAATCGACGATTACCCCTTCTCGCAGGGCCCTTTCACAGAGAACTAACTTATCAATATCTAACATGGTCATCGCTTCCAAAAGCACGATCGAACCAGCTAGAATTATCTCGGCCCGTTTATCGGACATCCCCAGAATTGCCAGTCTTTGATGATAGTCCAAAGTGGCGAAACGCTTGACCAATTCTTTGACATCTTTACGGGTTAATTGATAGCCATTTAAAGGATTAGGAATTAACCCCAATTTCTCCCAAGCATGGATAGTCATCAAAGTTTCGATCGTCCCAGAAGTTCCCACTAAACGCGGCACTTCTCCCACCTGTAAATGATGTTTAATTTCCTCCACAGCCCGCTCTAACATTCCGCGGGTGTATGCTCTTAAATAGGCTAATTCTGTGGGACTAATGGGATCGGTGGTGATCAAATCTTGGGTCAAACGCACCGCGCCGATTTTGGTACTACCAAGAAAGCGAATTTCTTGACTATCGGCTAAGATTAACTCCGTGGAACCGCCACCAATATCGATAATAATATGGGCTTGATTTTGGAAATCCATCCCCGAGACGACACCGAGATAAATCCGGCGCGCTTCCTCCTGTCCAGAGATGAGATTTACAGAAATACCGACTTCTTTCTCGATTAAAGCCAAAAATTCGTCGCCGTTGGCCGCTTCCCGGGTGGCGCTGGTGGCAACGGCGATAATTTGATCCGCATGGAGACTAATAGCCAGATCGTGACAGCGTTTTAAAGCGGCGATCGCTCTTTCCATGGCCGCTAGGGTTAATTTACCAGTTTTCCTATCTCGATCGCCCAGACGGACTGTATCCTTTTCTCGGGCAATAATCGTAAAAGCGGGTAAAGACGGTTCAATTGCCACCACTACCATGTGAACCGAATTCGTACCAATATCGATCGCCGCTAGGATTTGGACTTCGGGGACTTTTGCCAGGGGCGCTAGTCCCCAATTGGGTGTAACTTGATTAGAAATATTCACCATCGCTTATCAGTGATCGCTTACCAGTCGGAGGATAGGGGTTAGGGAAAAGGGCAAATAACCATCTTTGGTATCGGGACATAGAGCCGCCACCTCTGACACCCGATCGATCGGGTTTGGTCTTATTATCCCTCTAATTGTCCGCCTCGGCGCCGCAGTTTTAGCTTTGTATAGCATAAGACGTATTTAAATCGCTTATTTTTAGATTAGCCGAATCTCCCCCAATCCCTTTACTGTTGCCTTTTGCAAGAGCGCCTTTTGCCTCGTCTCAACAAGCAATTTAAATCACGAACAGCTTAGCATTTATCTTATTTGTCAATATACAATTTTCGCTGCTCCAGGGCCAATTGCTGGAATTCCCCTGCCCCAAATTCTCCCTCACCCGGACGGCGCTCTCGATCGGACTCGACTAAATAGATATAATCACAATCAACCCCTTCTAGATTGGTATTTTCGGCGATTTTCCAAGCTTCGATACAAGCGCCCGTCAAGGTGGCTCCCTGTAAATTGGCTCTCATCACGTTACTATGGGCTAAATTTGCCCCTTCTAGATTAGCGTAGGCTAAATTTGCCTCGCTGAAATTTGCCCTAGTCAGGTTGGCATTTTTGAAGTTAACCCCGTAAAGATTCAGTCCGCAAAAATTATAGCCAATATAAGCTTTATTTTCCCCTTGACCAGTAACCAGAAGATTTCTAATCGCCACTTCGGCCAAAATTGTCTTTTCCCAGCGCGCTCGCTCGATGCCCGATACCAGATAAAATCGAGTTCTAGTTAAGTCTTTTGCCCTTAAATCAGTGGCTTTTAACTGCGCTCCCGTGAAATCAGCTTCTTGGAGATTTGCCCCGAAAAAATTTGTACCCTTACTGGCTAAAAAAGCAATTGCCATGGATTTCGTGATCGTTTCTCTCGATTCTTCTAGGGATAACCAGGCCAGATAAGCGGTGAATAAAGTACCACAAACCCCAACAATCCAAGCTATAGACAAAGTTATATTCACCGCAGCTATCCCTGCTAATAATCCTTGAAAAGCTAATATAATCCCCGTCAATAAAGTTAAAGTTAAGCTGATGAAAATTGCTATAATAAAACTTATTGCTTGACCAGAAATTAAGGATAAAACTAAGGGCAATCCCCCCACTCGCTGCGGATAAAATCTTCCGTAAATTAGCGATAAAATCGTGATTATCACCGCAGCAATGATTTTAAATTCGGTTACATCTGTCACCAGCATTAAAGCTAGATAATAACCAGCTAATCCCCACAGAAAGCCGCAAAAAGCCGCTATTAACCAAGAAATTAAAATTAATTGTAGCCGACCGCGCTTTAGTAATCCTGCCTTGGCTCCTGTAAACTTAGTCCCTTCTAAAATAGCCCCTTGAAAATTAGTACCACGGAGATCCGCTTCACTAAAATTAGCCCCCGATAAATTCTTTCCGTGAAAACACTGTCCTTTTAATTTTACTCCTGTGAAATTGCGTTTGCCCTTGGCATATAAATCCAGTACCTCATTTGCTCTCATAGAAATTACGGAGATCTGTTTTTTGCTTGATTGATTAATTTAATTCATAACACCTAAGTAAGTGGTTATAATTAAATTGAAGATAGATTTTGTCTTTGATCCTCCCTGCGCCCCTTAATCCTAGGGTTGATTCATGGTAGGGTTAATTCATGGTAGGGCTGATTCATAGTAGGGTTGATTCATGAATCAACCCTACTATGAATCCCCCTTGATAAGCTATCCCTTATAGGGAGCTTTCTTAACAACTTTTTCATTAAGCACTCCAACCCTTATCCTGACTTGATTTCAGTTTTTTCTTTGTCAGTAAGGGTGTCAACAAGGAATATTACAAATTGTTAACCGAGTCTTGAAAGCGTTGTGCTACAAAGGTTTGAAATGTTAAGAAAGATCTGACTAATGGACAGCCTTGATAAGGGGGGTGTCTGATAATTTTTAACGCCTACCTACTTATTATCTTTTTAAAATTGGCTTTGGTTATTTGTTGGCAATTTATACTAAATCGGTTTTGAATAGTGCGATGAACTCCCAAGTTATGGATAATACAGATTTAACTGGACAGACCAATAGGGATGAGAGCATTTTTCAGGGGCAATCCATCGCAAAAACAGCCTCTAAAACTGATTATTGACCCGGACTTGGTGCTTCTATCGGGGACTCCGGGGAAAGGGGAGTCGATTCAACTATTGGTGGTGGGGCCGGAGGTTGGAGAATATTGCGCCAGCCTTGCATTTGCGAGCGAGCCGAACTGTAGGCAGTACTTTCGGGGGATACGGATTCAGCTAGGCGAATAGCTTCCAGATAACGGCCATTATTAGCTAGGTCCGTGGCCAAAGACAAAAGCTGATAACTCCAACGTTCCAGCAATTCACTCCGTTGCACACCCGCGTCGGTTTTAGTGGAAATATTGGTAACTAAAGCAATCGCTCGGGTTAAACCTTCTGCGGTTCCCATCGCCGCTAATTGATTAGCCTGCTGGAGATTTTGACGGGCCCGCAACTCTCGGCGCCAACGACGGATATTTTGGGACGCTTCCGCAGAAAGAGCGCGACCTGGGGGAATTTGATTGGCAGTTTCGATCGCCGTGCTATAGTCTTTGAGATTGGCCAAAGCTTGAGCCTGATCTAAAATAGGTTGATCCTCCATGCGTTCAATCCGTCCTTGCCAGCTGCGAATTTCCCCTTGAGCATCTCGGTACAAAGCCCGATTCTTAGCGATTGCCCGGGCCTGAATAATCGCGTTACCGAGGGAATTAATATCCCCAGGGAGAGCAATTTCCCGCGCCCGTTCTAAAATCGGCCGGTCTTCTATGACTTGTATTTGACGATTCCAAGAGCTAATTTCCTGCTGTGCTTGCGACCAGAGGGGATTATTACGGGGAACCTCGCCCGCTTTTGCGATAGCGGCGCTATACTGCTCGACCGTACCTGCTTGTGCTAAATCTCTAGCCTCGGACAGTATTTTTACATCCTTTACCTGTAACTGCCAGCGCTCCCTCATAGCTAGGGCTGTTTGATGGAGGGGTCGAGAAGCGTCGATTTGTTCTAGTCCCAAGATGCCGGCTTCCAATCCCTCCACCGTGCCGGTTTCCGCATCTAAGGCCGCTGTGGACAAGAGCGACCAATCGGTGACATCTTCTTTAATTTTGAGGTCTTTGGGGGTTTGGTTAGCCAAATCCCGGAGAGCTTGCCATTGCTTCCGCTCAATTAATCTTTCGGCGTATTCTTTTAGTTTATCCTCGGTTTTCGCGATTAATTTTTGTGCCTCCTGATAGGCATAACTGCTGGCTGGAATTTTTCTAGCTTCTTCGATGACTTTCAACCAATTGTCGAGACCGCCCCGGGCAAAGAGATTAAAGGCATTATCTAATTTACTGCTATCTTCCCGGGCGACGGTAATTTTCCCAATCGCCTCATTATATTTAACCGTTGCCCAATATTCGTTATTTAAGTTCAATAAATCCACTGCCAGACGGAAAGATTGATTCCAGTTGGAAGCGCGGAGATTTTCCTCTAGTTTGCTTAATATCTCGTTGCCTTCCGTCCAAGTTTCTTGCCACTTAGCGATTCTTTCTTCAATAATTGCCGCTACTGCCATATTATTGGGGATTTGACGGGCTTTAGCGATCGCTTGCTGTAAATTTCCCGCTTGATAGTCTTTTTCAGCCAAATTCAGGATATCTCGCGCCCATTCTTCCACCTGTTGATTAACTTGCGATCGCAAGGGATGGTCATCGGGTAAAGCTTCCACCAGGGCAATTGCTGCGAGTAGGCCTGCCACGGTGCGACTATCGGCGGAAAGTTGAGCGCAGTAGAGACGCAGGGAGGCAGAAGCAATAGGCCAGAAGATTTTCGGACAATTGGGCGACTTCTGCATATTTAATAACTGCCAAGTGGCGAGAAAGCCAACACTGCCAAAGACCACCACAAATAAAGCCGCCCAAACTTTCCAAGTGAAACGATGCTGGTATCGAGACCAAAAGAGAAAAAGAAAAGACTTAGTTTTCTCTGGCCAACGAGTCAGGGAGTCAATCGATTCTCGTTTGACTAGATTTTCGGTTAATTCTTTTCCTTTAAACATTCACGACTCCCTGACAGATATTTTAGATAGATTTTACCCTAATGGCGCTCATTGCCCGACTTCTCAGCAAGATTCAGCCTGTAGAGACTCGACTAATTCGATTAATTGTCTCTCGTTGGCATTATACACTTCCCGACAAAACTCACAGACGGCTTCCGCTTGTTTATCTTTTTCGATGATGTCTTTTAATTCATCGACCCCGAGGAATTTTAAAGCTCCTAGGGCCCGTTCAAAAGAACAATCACAATCAAAACGCAGCAGCTGCACAGCTGGAAAAATTTCTAGACCCATATCTCCGAGAAGTTCCTGAAAAATATCTTCTAGACTTTTTCCTGCGCGTAAAAGGGGCGTAAATCCCGTTAATTTTCGCAATCTCGACTCTAAACGAGCCACTAAGACCTCATCCCGGGCTGCTTCTTTGGAGAGAACTTGTAATAAAATTCCCCCAGCGGCCGTTACTCCTGTGGTTGTACCAACAAAAACCCCCACTTGCAAAGCGGAGGGAATTTGTTCCGATTGGTCTAGATAGTAGGCGATATCTTCCCCCACTTCCCCGGAAACTATCTCGACGATGCTTTCTTGAAGTTCATTTCTCTCCTCGCCTTTTTCTTCCCGTAAGACTCGCACATAACCCTTGTCACCCACGGCCCGACCCACATCTAATTTACCCTTAGCATTGGGGAGTAATTCCACTTGGGGATAGTCCACATAACCCCGCACCGTGCCGTCGAGTCCAGCATCAACCAAGACCCCACCCAGGGGACCATCGCCTTTAATGCGAATATTGATCCTAGAACCGGGTTTTTTTAAACTGGAAGCCAAGAGTAAAGCCGATGCCATCGTGCGACCGAGAGCGGCGCTGGCTACGTTAGATAATTGATGTCTTTGGCGAGCTTCTTCGGTTAAACGGGTGGTAATCACTCCTACTACTCTAATTCCCCCATCGGCGGCCGTGGCGCGGATTAATTTATCTGCCATACTACTTACTGTTATCCTTGGAAAACGCTGTCCCGATTTTTAGTTATTCTTTAACTAACTTAACAAAAATTATTAGACAATCATATGTTCGGCAATTTTCAACAAAGTCAGCTGCGTATCGAAATCTCGGCCAGTGAACAGGCTATCGGGGATAGTTTGCTCAAAACTGCTCATCTCCGTCAATGGCTGTGGCCGCAAATGCTCTCACCTAATCTACCCGATAAATTAGAGGAAGGTTTGACTTTTACCTCTTGGTTAGGTTTAATTCCCGTACAACATCAGGTTTTATTGGCCAATGACCAGTGTTTACGCTTGCTTTTGAGTCAAGGTATCGATGGCTATCACGAATGGTATTGGGGCGATGGTTGGTTACAATCACGGTTAGAAGGCATTTCTCTCCTTCCCCTCAATCTCGGTCAAACTCTCAGTTTATTGAAATTACGACTATTTCTGAGCAATCAAAAGTAAACAGTAATCAGTGAACAGTAAACAGTAATCAGTAATCAGTAATCAGTAATCAGTACACTAAAAACTCACATCTGGTAACTGATAACTGATAACTCACACCTGATAACTGATAACTGATAACTGATTAAGGTTGAGTTCCATCGAGACGGGTGTCACATTGACGGGCATCGAGGTTAGTTCGAGAAGTGCCATTATAAGTACCTTGTTTAACTATTCCTAGCATAGAGGCGATAACTATACATTTGCGATCTTGGTTGGGATAGGGCGCAGCACCAGCATTGGCGGCGGGATATAATACGATTATCGCTTGGTTTTGTGGCGGCTCAAAAGTTATCCCCGGTACATGACCCCGAAAAGAAAAGCGAATCCCCGGACTGCTGCCTTGGAGGGGAAAATTCGTCACCATAAATACTTCCTGCGGCAGACTTAAGGAACTCGCGTTAGTATTAGTCGCCACTAAACAACCTGGTTCACTGGCAGTTATTTGCGAGTAAACCGTGGGATTAGTGCCAGTCGGATTAGTAAAATTAAGAGTGCAATTTCTCCCTCGACGGATAGCTTGTCTTTGGGCATCCTGTAGGGCTGATTGTATAGAATCGGTGGCTTCTTGGACTTTATTGCTATTTAACCAAGCTAATAAATTAGCTCCAGTTAAGGCGGCAATAACTCCCGTAATTGCCAAAGCTACCAAAATTTCTAACAAGGTAAAACCCTGATTTTTATGGACATTGAAACGACGCATCGGGAATCACCTCGACAGAACTTTTAGCAATAACATTTTCTTGGTTGGGGTAATTATTAGGAGTTTGACCTGTTGCTAACTGGACTCGATAATCAATACGGAGACGATGGGGATTAGCCGATTGGTTAGTAATATTAAAAGTCCGATAGAGAGAATAGTTTTTACCGAAAATTTCTCGTGTTGCTACTAATTGTTCCGTCGGTATAGGGGTGATGGGGGCTGTTAATTGTCTTCTTAAAGCTGTGGCATAACCCTCCGTTCCTGTACACACATCCGCACTGACATTAGGGTTGGCAGGACTGGAGTTGACATCTAAACTCGAAGCTATATATTTGACATCCTCAAAATCTTCTTGAATCCAAAAGTTAGCTTGAGCTTGTCTTTTTGCCCGAACTCTATACAAGGCATCCACTGCCATTAACTGTAAGGTTCCTGTTAAGAAAGCGGTAATAGTTAAAATGGCAATTATCACTTCTAACATCGAGAAACCCGACTCGGACGAAGGCAGTTTTGACTGTATCCCCTTTCCTTTTGATTTCACTTTTCACCCTCCCCCAAGTTTTTCCTGAAAACCACTGGCTTTTTTTATCTCTCAACTACAGAGTACCCAGATGATGGAATATTTCTAACTCTAGTCAGGGAATTAATTCCCCGAAAACCCTATTGCTCAAGTGAGTCAGATTGTCTAAACTCTCATGCAGTTAGCATTGTACACTAATCTAGCTTTTGTCTGTGATTACCATCTGCGATCGAGATCATACTTAACCAGTAATTTAGATACACTAGACCTCCTGCAAAAATAGGAACTGATTATGTACAATAAAGTAAAACACTCAGAAAAACCATGACTTACGAAAAAGTAAAAAATTTGAATCCAGAAGAGTTTAAACGCTTTTGTG
>SFAU01000018.1 GCA_007096045.1 Microcystis novacekii Mn_MB_F_20050700_S1
TATGAGCAGCCTTTGCTAATTATCTGTTATCTATTTTAATCTAAATTCTCCTTCCCAAACCCCCAACACCGTAACCCACCGAACCATAACCTTAAGGTTGGTGCGTTCCCCAATATCGGATTATGTCAAAGTCCCAAGAGTTTCAGGGAACGCATCCTACAAGAGCAAGCGATCACTCACAATTTTATTGCATTGGTTTCCTATTAATTACATTGGCAACAAATTCGGATAAATATGGAAGCCCAAACTCTTTTAGCTTAGAAATAGCTTCGTCAATTTTTGGTATGACTATATTTTTAGCTTCTTGAATAGAGATTAAGGTCTGACTCTTTTCTATTAGATTGGCAACATCATTTATATCTTCTAATTCATAAAATTTCCAACCAAAACTATGAGAAGACCACAAATTATCCAATCTACATATAAATTCTTCTTTATTAAATTCTTCTCTTTCTTGAGTTGGATAACCTGAAGGTCTCTCTAATTGTGGGAAACGTCCCTGAGTTGACCACCCAATTTCTATGAAAAATTCATCACCTCCTTTTAATCCTGGAATTAAAATAATAAAGCAATTTAAGCTTTCATTAACTTGCCATGTATAGGTTATCTCGCTTGAAAAAAGATATATAGATTTATATTTTGTTTCTTTAAATTGAGGAAAATTACTATTTATTTCCTGTTTAAAGTAATCCTTTAAAACTTTTAAGTATTGTTTCCGCATATTTCAAATCTCCAAATGAATTAATTTTATTTAAGGAACAAGTATAAAGAAAGATCTGATCCATTGGGCTAGTTCTAAAAAACCACTTATATGGGTGAAACTGGATGCTTGAGGACTAAGTTTAGATAATAGCAGTGCGGTTTGTTCAGCAGTAGGCGCTCTAAAGGTGAATAATACTATCTGTGCTCTTGATTCAGCTACCACTGATGATGTTGCAGCAGTTTCAAGTTGTCCAACTAATCTAGTTAATGCAGGTCCAACCTGTCTAGGTAAGCCATATTTTACCTCAATAGCAGCAACTCGTCCAGCAGCCTCAACCCAAAAATCTATAACCCTTCTACCTCCTGCACCAACTAATACCCTACCTTGTTGTATTGCTACAAGATCCCCTCATCATAACCCGTAGGTTGGGTTAAACGAAGTGCAACCCAACACACAGATTGGGGCATCATGGGGATGATGTTGAGTTTCGTTCCTCAACCCAACCTACAAGATCAAGCGATCGCTAAAACAGAAACATGAATCGTGGGGTGCGATCTTCGATAGCGTAACACACCAGTTTAATGATAAAGTTGGTGCGTTACGGCGGATTGTTAATTTGTTTTTTTGTCAGAGATTATCGCCGCCTAACGCACCCTACTGGATTGACACAGCTAATTTGGTGCATTAGCTTTTTAACTCAAATCCTTGCTAGACTTAGATTATAGCAGTTTCATCAAGCAACATTTTAGTCGTGTCAATCCACTACAAGATCGGCGATCGCACTACAAGAGCAAGCGATCACACTAATTGCTTCCCCTGATGAAACAGGTCGCACCAACCCAACCTTGTATATTGAGAGAGGGTGATCGCACTATATCCCTAAAAGAAGTCCTCTTAAAACCGTAGTAAGATCGATAGTACCTTTAACGATACCTGTAAGTGTGCCAGTACCAATTTGTGCTTCAATAGCAGCAAATGATGTTTCAATAGCAGCAGCAGATTGTTCTGTGATTAATACTACACCATCTGCTCCAAGACCCCTGAGTTCTGCATATTTTGCACTTTGTATTGTACCTAATGAGAAAGTTTTGATTTGACTACCTAAACGAGCTAAAGAACTACCTGCAAGTGGAACATTTGTCTTTGTTTCAATGACTATTAACCTCTCTCCGAGTTTGATGACAGCATCTGCTACTCTGATTCCACCAGGTCCAACAAAACGAACTCCAGTAAATACTGCCTCTTTGCCCAAATACCTTTCTAATTGAGCAATTACAAAATGTTCAAAGGCTTTACCTGCTGAATTGTTGATTGCCATACGAGACACATAAGCCGAAGATGTATTAACAGAATACCTTACCTCTAGATCAAGACCAAAACCAAAGAAAAATGAATAACCTGAAGGATCGATAAAATTTACTGAATTTGTATTGGCATAAAGATATTTATGTAGTGTTATTGGCTGTTTATAAAATCCAGAAAAAACATCTCGACTTACAAATCTTCCCGTATTAACATCTAAATATCTTGCTCTCAAATAATCTAACCCCAAATTAGGATCGCGTTGTTCTCCTGCAAACAAATATAAATTCTTCGTATTCCCTAACTGTTTAATAATTTCCCCAAACGCTTCATAAGCATAACGATCCGTCACCAAACCATTAATATCAGTCAAGGCTCTTGTACTACCCAACCCATCGACATGATAGAAAGAGCGCTGATTATTACGCAGTTGAGAGATTAAATCATTACCATAAATGTAACTTGCTTTAATAATCTTACTCGGTGTATATTCCTCTAATACCTGAGCATAATCACGGTTTTTATCCACTAAGAAACGAGTTTCTTCACCGTTAACTATTTGACTAATTCTGATACCATCACTATCATATTTATTCGTAACCTCATTCACCCCATCCCCATTATTATCCAGACCAACTAAGCGATTTTCCGCATCCCATTGATAGTTGACTTTATCCGTTCCAGTAGTCTTAGATAGGGTATTACCATTATTATCATAAGTGTAATTAGTTGTTACCCCATTCGTCACTTCTTCCAACAAGCGATCATTCTTATCATACTGATATGTTGTATTACCTTCCAGTGAATCATTGCGGGTTAAATCATTGCGGGTTAAACGATTACTCACCGCATCGTAAGTATAGCTAATAGTGCGGGTTGTTCCGTCAATAACTTCCTCTTTCAAGAGACGATAAAGATCGTCATATTCATAATTAGATTTTCGTCCATCTTGTTCAACAACTGTCAGACGATTACCCACCTTATCTAGGGTATAACGGAAACTGTTAATAATGCTAGTGCTATTACTATTTTGCAAGTAAAGTAGTCGGTTTAACAGGTCATAGTCACGGGTTTCTATCGTTCCATTGGGTAGGGTTGTTTTGATGAGATTCCCTGCTAAATCATAATTATAGGTTGTTACCCCATTACTCGGATCTGTAACCGTTTTTAGGCGATTTTGTTCATCAAAAGTATAACTCGTCTTACCTGATGGAACGGTAACAGAAGTGCGGTTTCCTGCTGCGTCGTAGGTGTATTGAATTTTCACCCCATCAGGATCGAGGCGAGATAACAGGCGATCGCGGCTATCATATTGATAGGTTATTGTTCCATTACTGTCGGTTTCAGTGGCTCGTTGACCCGTTAAGGTATAAGTATAGGTAACTTGTTGATTACTGGGTAAGTTTTTCCTGAGTAGTCGGTTACGTTCATCGTAGGTAAATGTGATAATTTGACCGTTAAAATCAGTGGTACTAATAATGTTACCTACTTGATCATATTGGTTGCTAGAACGCTGATTTAGTGGCAATTGGGTGGCAATTCGGCGACCTATACCATCATATTCATAACGAGTAATATTACCATTGGCATCTTTTTGAGTAATCAGATTTCCTAATTCATTATAACCGTATTCAGTGCGATTATTTAGCGCATCGATTACTGCTGTTAATTGTCCTAAAGCATTATACTCATATTTAGTTTTATTGCCTTCTTGGTCAATTTTGGCAATCACTCGACCTGCTTGGTCGAAAGTAGTAGAAATACTGGTATTATCAGCGAAGATTTGACCTGTAAGACGACCCAAATTATCATAGACGAATTGAGTTTTACGTCCCAAGGGATCGGTTTGACTAATTTGACGACCTAAAGCATCATAGGTGACAACAATTCTGGGGTTATCAGCATCATTGTTAGGAGTATTGTCAGGGAGGATAGTTTCTGTTCTTCTTCCAGCATCATCGTAAGTATAACGAGTAATATTACCCCGTTCATCCACTTCAGCAATCGCTCTTCCGGCTTTATCATAACGGGTTTCTTTGCGGGGATTGTCAGTGTTGTCATTCGGTGTTAGATCAGGATAGAGTGTAAAGGTTAAACGACCTAAAGCATCATATTGGAATTGAGTCCGTCTTCCTAATTCGTCAATTTCCGCCGTAAGTCGGTTGGCAGCATCATATTCTTTACGAGTGCGAGGATTATCACTATCATTATTAGGGGTAGCGTCTGGATAAATAGTTTCTAACAGTTGTCCACCATCACTATAGACATACTTAGTAGTGCGACCTAAAGCATCGATTTCTTTAATTTTCTGTCCAGCAGCATCATAAATTGTTTGGCTAATATTGCCTTCTGCATCAGTTACTTTAATGATATTACCTTTGGTATCATACTCTGTCTTAGTAACAAGGGTACGAATACCATTAGGAGTTGTTAATGTATGGGTTTCTGTTAAGCGATTGCTATTGTTATTATAAGTGTAAGTAATTTCGTAACCGAGTGGATTAATTTCCTTGGTAATATTACCTCGGTAATCATATTCATATTTGGTTGTTCCTTCAGCAGTAGTTAACTGAGTTAATAAGCCATTGCTATCGTAAGCGAGGGTAACAGTTTCATTACTTAAGCCGGTAATAGATAGTAAATTACCTCGACTATCATAAGTGTTTGTGACAACATTTCCTAGCGCATCAGTGGTAGTTAAAAGATCATTGTTAGCGTTATAAGTATAGCGAGTGACATTACCTAAAGCATCTGTTTCGCTTAATTTATTGCCCTTAATATCATAAGTGTAGGAGAGTTTTTCCCCTTCAGGATTGGTTTCACTAAGAAGATTATTATTGTCATCATAGGTGCGTTTAATAATGCCACCATTAGCGTCAACTTCACTAACAATATTTCCCCGCAGGTCATATTCGTAGGTTGTGGCATTACCAAGAGGGTCTTTAACTGTATAGAGTGAGTTATCTGGATTATAGTCTAACTGAACAGCTTTACCTTCGCCATTGAAAACTTTAGTTAAGCGTCCATTTTCATCATATTCATTTTTAATACCAGTTCGTCCCAAGGGATCGATAATTTCATCTAAGTAGTGAGGTTGATCATTATTATACTTAAACTGAGTGGTATTATTTTCTCGGTCAGTAACTTTAATTAAATCTCCTTTACTATCATATTCATATTTAATCTGTTTACCCATCGGATCGGTTACGGTAGTGATGCGACCTTGAGTATCTCTGCCAAAGGTTACTTTTACTCCATTACTGCTGGTAATTCCCGCATCAGTAAAGTTTAGTTTATCGCTATTGCGATTGGTAATACTATTAATATCTCCGGTGGTAGCATCGATATTATAAACAATGCCTTCTTTAGTGGTTAATTGATAGTAATTACCCCAATCTTGCGGATGGTAATGAGCAAAAGCAGAACCGCCACTAAAGGGAACAACTTGACCATTTTGTCCTCGAATTAAGACGACTCCTGCTGTTTGCACACTTAAGGTACTGGTAGAACCTTTATCAGCCACAAAAGTTGGTTTATATAAACCATTACGTCCTAAAAACGCATTAACAAGAGAATTAATAGCTTCTAACTTAAAGGTGAATTTTTCTCGCTTCCCTCCCGGTAAAGTAATATAAACCGCATCTCCTTCTTTAAAGCCTACACTGCGGAAGCCTAATTCTTGATAAAGTTCATCTTTGGGTAAACTGGTTCGCACATCGGCATCTCGAAATTCCATGCGCCAACCATAACCAAAATCGTCTTTATTATTACTATTTAAGGTGTCATAGGTACGATTTAAAGTAATGGGAATACCACCAACAGGAATCTCTAAATCGGTAAAGGAGAGTTGGAAGTTTCCTAATTTTAAATCACCACTGACATCTAGTAATTCTGCTACCCCATTACCCTTACCATTGACATCGTAGGCAACTAGACGAACCTGATAGGTATCATTAGGTAACAAAGTAGGATCTAATACCCCTAATACCCCATTTGTAACTGGAGTTGTCCCTCGGAACATTTCTTTGAAAGGTGCGCTACCATCAGCCGGAGCAACTTCAAGCGCATAATAAGCTAGGTTAGTATCGTTAACCGTGCCTTTAATGGGTGTGGGTGTGGTAATTTCAAAATTAGCAATTCCTGATAAGTCTAAACTAACACTAGGCGCTTCTGTATCGGTGGGATCGAGGACATTAACATTAGTAGTAGCTTCAGCTTTGTTTCCTGCTGCATCAAAGGCGATCGCTTTAGCGGTAATCACGCCTGAATTAGTGGGAGTAAAAACAGCTACCCCATTACTGTCAAGGACAACGGGAGTATTATTAATCAGTAGTTGCAGGTTAGTAATACCAACATTATCGGTTGCACTGACTTGGAATGATACTGATTCACCTTTATTGGTAAAGTTTTTATCACGATTAATAATAACTTTTGGTGCAGTAGTATCGGGTGCAACAGTGAGATTAAAGCTTTGATTAACTTTCCCGTTGGCTGCATCAGTAATGGTTATGGTAATGGCATGGGTTCCAGTTTGGGAGGTCGAAGGAGTCCAAGTCAGTCTGCCCTTTTCATCTACGGTAATTCCCTTAGCTTGGGAAGCTGTATCTAAACTATAAATAAGGATGCCACCATCAGGATCGTTGGCTTGAATATCATAGCGATAGGGTACTCCTGGAACTGCGCCTGTAGGCGGGGTAGTGGAACGAATTACAGGGAGACTATTGACTTTAGCGGTTAAAGTGTAGCCTTGAGTTACTCCCAATCCCAGAGGATCGAAAGCGGCGACGACCACTTTATAATTGCCTGTAATTGGAGTATTCCATTGTACTAAGCCAGTGTTAGCATTAATGGTCATGCCTTGGGGGGCTTCTATTAGTTGATAGGTTAAAGTTTGTCCATCAGGATCGCTGGCTTTAATTTGGTATTGATAGGGATTGCCTACATTAGCTATAAATAAGGGTGTTGAGGTAATATTCGGGGCTTGATTAATGATTTGTGTTCCTACCACTAACTGATAGGTTTGAGTAGCAGTTGCGCCTTGATTATCGGCTACTAAAACATCAATATCATAGTTGCCTATTTGAGTCGGTGTCCATTGAATCTTACCCGTCTGATCAATGGTCATACCGTTGGGTTTACGCCCTAAATTGTAGGTTAAAATTCCATTTTCAGGATCTTTGGCAACAACAGTATAGGCATAGGCTTGATTCGTAACTGTTCGGGTGAGGGGGACAGAGGTAATATTAGGAGGAAGATTAACCCCATTAACAGCCAGGGTAAAGCGTTGGCTGCTGGTTGCCCCTTGAGTATCTATCGCTTGAATAACTACTTCATGAAGTCCAATTTGATCTAGTTTAGGTTGCCAACGAATTGTTCCCTTAGTAACATCAAGAGACATTCCCTGCGGACGAGTTTCCAATGACCAGAAAATGGGGTCGCCATCAGGATCGTTACCGACTAGATTATATTGATAAATTTGGTTAATATTTGCTTGTAGGGAAGGAGTCGAGAGAATTTGGGGGGCTTGATTGTTGCTGCGTTGACTAACAACAGCGATCGCCCATTCTTGTTCAGCGAATCCACCTCGTCCATCGATTACTTGGACTTTTACGGTATGATTGCCCAATTGATTGGCTTCGGGAGTCCAAGTGATCAATCCTTGTTGATTCAATGTCATCCCTGTGGGAGCATTTTGCAGATTAATGGTGAGGGGATCGCCATCAGGATCTGAGATATTTAAGGTGTAGAAATAGGATGTACCTAAAGCAACATTATTGCGAGGCGTAGAGGTGATTTGTGGGGCATTATTAGGGGCAGCAGCTACCACGTTTAGGGTATAGATTTGGGTCGTTTCTCCTCCTTGACCATCACTAGCTATTAGAGTTAGGGTATGCTGACCTATTTGAGAAGTCGTAGGTGTCCAGCGTAGGATTCCTGTAGTTGCGTCGAGGGTGACACCCGTTGGGGTTGTATCTAAACGGAAAGCGATCGCATCTCCATCAGCATCTTGAGCTTGAATTTGGTATTGATAGGGTAGATTGGCGACGGCTTCCAAATCAGGGCTGGAGGTAATAATAGGGGCATTATTGAGAGAATTAACCTTAATTTGGAAAGATTGTAGGCTAACTCCTCCTTTACCATCCTGTACTCGTAAAGTTACATCGTGGATACCGATTTGATTAAGAGTTGGTTTCCAGACTAAAATGCCTGTATTTGTATCAACTATCATACCTTCGGGTTTGAGGGGAAGATCGAAGGTCAAGCGATCGCTATCTGGATCTGTTGCTTTAGCATCGTAGCGCAGAAGTTGGTCAATTTGGGCGGTTATGGGGGCTGTACTGGTAAAGGTTGGGGCTTGATTGGGTTTGATTGGATTAGTTTTTGTGTTGCCAAAGTTGATGTTTTCGACAATCTGGCCCGAAGTTAAAGTAACGGTATGGAAACTAGGTTGAGGTTCAGATAATGATTCGGTAACGCTGACATCATAGAAACCTACATTATTCCCCCATTCAAAACCATCCATCGTTCCTAAGAATAATCTTGTTGCCCCATCGGGAACAACTATTTGTTGCCGTCTCCCCTCGGTGTTGACACCATCTCCAATAAAAAATACTTGCTTGAGTTGTGGTGAAATAGTGCTGTAATTAATGCCGCCATTGACATTACCAGAATTTCTAAAATCTAATATATTCGGTGCAGTATTACTATTAGGTTGTCCTGAACCAAGAAACACCCCAACTAGGCTATTAATAGGAGCAAAAAGTCCAGAGATTCCATTTTCTGAACCTCCATCGGTTTGAGAGAATTGAGTTAAATGATTTTGAAAAGTACCGGCGGAATTTGTACCGTCAGCGTTCGGTGAGAGCAAAGATGGACTTGGCCCGTTACCTACCTGTCCGCCGGTGACTTCAAAGGTCAAGATAGAACCGGAAAGCAATTGTAAATTGCGTACAATTGTGGGGGATTGAGCGGGTGCAATATCTTGAATACTCGCTTTTGACCCATCAGGCATTCCGGCTAACCAAGGATCGCTAGTTCCTGTTACTTTAACATTCGTATTGGTAATAATACGGTTGCTTAAATTAGTTGGAAATGTTTGTTTATACCCCTCTGGTACTACTTCCCGCACGAGGTAAGTACCTGGTGTTAAATTGATAAATCTATATTGTCCTGTTTCATCAATATCTAGAGTATTAGGATTATCGGAAGCAGTAATTTGGGTAGGTTCATTAATATCAAGTATTCCGTTATTATTTAAGTCAAGATAAACGGTAACACCTGCTAATCCTGGTTCAAGTTGAGTAATCTTAGCAGTGAATATTGTACTATCAACAAGATCGTTAGCAGCATTGGGATCGAGGGCAAAATCAACAATAGAACCAGCTTTTACAGTAGCTTTAACTTTATAATCAATCCCTTCAGTATTATTGCCAGCGATTGCCTGTGACCAAATTTCAACACCGTCAACGATCACCCGTCCTATAACACCATTTCCTCCAATTTGACTTCCTACTTTCGCTAATTTTCCTGAAATTTCGATTTCACCCTCTGCCTCGCTAACCCATCGTCGTACCGACCATTGTTCTACAGGAGTGCGTCCACCGCTAGTGATGACCCCATTAGGATGAGTCCAGTTAGAACCTACTAATGTCCAAAAAGTACCTTCTTGAACTGCCCAAAGGGAAGATGTAGTATTTGTTACAAACTGAGTCATCTGTTGAAAATCAGAACTGATAAATGGGCCATCATAGTAACCGTAATACCAATTATTCTGTCCTTGTACCCCAGAAAATTCTGCTACTGAATCAGCAATTAAATTATTTCTGATTCCATCTCCATTAATATCTTCCCATTTAGTCCCTCGAATTTCACCTCTACCATTCACAAAAACTTCACTATAGCGATTATTTTCTTCATTGCATTCATTGACCTGACCCTTCCCTGTTCCATCATCATCAGCAACTACCCAAATATTTTGTAGAGAAGTGCCATTAACCGTTAGACTAACATCCTCAAAGCCACCAATTTCTAATTTTTTAGTTGTTTTAGTTGTCCCTAAAAGCACTCCTCCTGCTTTCGGGTCGCCTTTGTAAAAAGCAACATTAACCCCTGCTGCTACAAAAATTGAGCCACCATTACCAATTCTTGCTTTAATTGTCGTTTTCCCACTAGCTTCTTCAGTTCGTAAATAAGAGGCTGTTAAATCGGGTGCAGCTAGAGGACTATAGTTCGTCTGAAGATTGAGGCGATAGGTATTGTGAATCTGCCAACTATTTTGTTCTTTGATAGGAATTGAGCCATCATCGTTAATATTAGTAATATGGTAGCTGTGTTGATTCCATAACTGTCGTGTAGAAACCCAAGTATCATTTAAGTCCCCAATAACAAATATTCCTGTTTGAGAACCAAGATAATAGTTATTAGCAACAGCAACAATTTCCGCATTCCCATCAGCATCTACATCTACAATTAAAGGTAACTCATACGTTGTTCCCGAACCTTTCGGTAATTGATAAAGAATATTGCCATCACTACCATTATAGATTCTTAGATAAAGCTCGTCTCCATACACGATCTCCGCTTTTCCATCACCATCAAAATCAAAAACGGATGAACCTGTTACATTAGAACTGTTATCTTGAGTAACACTTGTCCATTTAATTGAAGCGTCTGTTTCAAAAACTACGTATCTATTAGCACCAGCAACACCGATTTCTGGTTGGCCATCCCCATCAATATCAGCGATAGTCGGTGTACCACCATTACCTCCTCCCGGAATACTAACGCCTCCCCATTTAATTTGTCCTGTGTGTTCTAATAGATACACTTGTCCACCAGAAACAATGACAATTTCAGGGTTAGGATCACTATCAAAGTTTCCTATAGCAGCAAAACCATCATTAATAGAAGCATTCCAATATAACGAACCGTTAGCGCGATAAGCACTTCTTCCAGCGATTACTTCAGGGCTACCATCTAGATCAAGATCGGCTACTATCGAAAGGGGACCCGCTCCATTATCTCCACGTCCTAATCCTCCTACTGAGTTTCCTTGCCAAATAATTCTACCTTGATTGTCGAGTACCGTTGCTCCGATAATTATTTCTGGTGTACTGTCTTGATTGAGATCAGCAATTGAAGCAGATCCCCAATTAATTCCCCCCCAAACGGCTGAACTACGCCACTTAAATGTCCCATCATGTTCAAAAGCAATTAAAGCATCTCCACTTTCTACCGTTGCTAAAATTTCCGGTTTTCCATCATTGTCAATATCTCCAACTGCTACTCCTGACGCTCCCCGTACTTCATAAGCAGAATTAGTAACTGTCCAGAGTTCGCTTCCATTAGCTCCACTGATTGCACGAAGTACCCCATCAGTTGTATAGTTACTACCCGTAAACGTGCTGAAAACAATATCAGGAATCTGATCACCATTTAGATCAATGACTGCGGGAGTCATCATTACCTGATTAGAACTTGGTAAAACAGAGAAAGTATTTTTATTCCACTCGACAACGGGGTTAAATTGTCCAGAGGGTTGAATTATACAATCTTGGCTGCTGAAAGCTAAATTATTGTTTTCATTCGTTTCAGTAATCACCTTATCAGCATCGACAAATCCCCAAATCGGACTATTGATAAAGCTCAAGAAACCCGACAAATTCGTTGTCACTGTTGTACTTTGACCCGCTTGTAGTGGTGTAGTAACTTGAGTTTCCCCTAAAACAGTATCAATTCCTACATCATAAGCTTGATTAAGGTTTCTATCTTCAAAGAAAATGACTTTAAAGCGATCGCTTAAATTATTTAATCCCTGATTCTTAATTTGAGCAGAAACCTGTCCCGATACAGTTAAAAGTTGCCCATCTATAACTAGGTTTTTTGTGTCAATATCAGCTAAGGTTAAATCAACATTTCTATCGGCTAATTCAAGTACAAAACTTTGGGTATCGAATCCTCCTCGACCATCTTCAACTTTTACCGTCACGTTTGCAGGTGCAACCGTTAAGGCTCTAACTGATACATTATCGATAACAGCACCACAGAATCCAATTTCTGTATCAAGAGAAGAAAATCTAAGAGTTGTTTGAGATGCTGAGGCAGTAAACTCCCAAGTTTGTGTTTGCCACCCCATATTTGTATTACTTCGATTTGTAGTATTAAAAGAGAATTCTGCTGATTGTTCAGCCGCCTGTACTAATAGTTTTTTAATGCTAGGAGGACAATTAGTATTACCTGCTAAGTCAAATTTTAAATGATACTTTTGACCAGGTTGTGTATTTATAGTCTGTTCAATTCCTCCAAAAAAACCAGAACCATCTACGTCTAAACAACGTTGACCATCAGATGCTAAAAATTGACCTTGATGCCAAGAAATATTTTTCTTAAAAACTTTCCATCCTTCTATTGCAGTTGAACCAATATCTAAATCTATCCAATCTCCTTGAAACAATTGCCCTAATTCAAAGCTACCATTTTGAATAAGATTATCTTGACTTGGTTGTGATACGGGAGTCCAAGTAATTAAACCACTGTCAAGATTGATCGCCATTCCTGTTGGTTTGTCGATTAAAGAATAAGTTAATTTATCTTGATCTACATCTATAGCATCCACATCATAGGCATAATTATAAGTCTGTAAAGCTTGTTGTGTAAAACCACTGTAGAGAACGTTAGATTGAGAATAATTATAGAAGCCAAATTTACCTGAAGTGTAAGTATTATCATTAATAGTTATAGATTCTATAATCGTATTTCCTTCTTTAACGGTAATCGTAAATTGACCAGGCAAGAAATCAAGCGTAAATTTATAATCGGTTAAATCCTTCCAAGCAACGGTATTATGAAAGAGTTGCTTAACTCGCAGTCCATTGCCATTCGTTGGCCATAAATCTGTTCCAGTTAGGGAAGAATTGGCATCAACAACTTTAATACTCATTCCCCGTTCAGAAAAACCTAACGGGTCGTTTTGATCAGCTTGTTTCCAATCAAATAAATAAAAGTGTTGAGAATCTTGATAACCAAAAACAAAGCCAATATAGTCATCATCATCACTCGTTCCAACTTTCCAAGTTCCTTCAATTCTATTATTAGTAACATCGGTATTACTTAATAAAATAGAAGCATCTGCGTTGATTTTTTGTTCAACGACTGTATTTCCAGGTTGAATCTGCCAACTCGCATCGGGTTGAGAATTAAATTCATATTGAACAGTCTCCCATTTCGATAAATCAAATAACTGCGGATTACCACTGCTAGAACTAGGATAAACTTTAGTTACTGGATCAGTAATAATAACAGGTGGTGTATTTCCGGCTTCTTGTTGAACTAAAATTTGATATTTCTGTTCAGCAATTCCTCCCTTTCCATCACTGACTTTTACCGTGATATCCTGTAATCCTATTTGATTAGCAGTTGGCAACCAACGAATAATTCCTGTCTCTGGTTCAATCCACATTCCTGTGGGAGATTTTACTAATTCATAGGTGAGAATATCTGAGTCTGGATCAAGTGCTTTAACATCATAAATATAAGCATTTTTGGCTTGGAAATTAGGATCGTAAACAGCATAAAGTCCCTGTCCATTATTACTATTAGCAATTAAGATGCCTTGATTGTCATTGGTATCTAAATCTATAATGGTATTGCCATTATTCTGATACAGTTTTTTGATTCCGTCAAAAATTGGATGAGGTGAAGGATTAATTGGTATAGTTCCTTGAATATTATTATACTGATTGGCAAATGACAACCCAAAATTATTTAAGAAATCTTTCCAAGTATTAGCCTCATTAGTAGAATTCCCTAAAGTTCCTGTCCCTGCGGCGACATAGACACTTCCTCCACTATTTACATAATCAATTAGTACCTGATTATCGGCAGAAAATCCACCAACAAAGACCCCATCATATTGTTGTAATGTCTCTAATGTAAAAGATAAGTTAGTATTAACTGTCCATTGATATCCATCGCTAGTCAAAGCCTCCGCTAATTTAGATGCTGTCAAACTAAAATTATTAGAATATCCCAGAAATGATCCTTTTTCTCCACCGGTAAAATAGTCGGCAATATTTTGAGCAAATAATTTGGCATCTTCGGGAGCATTACTAAATCCAAAATCACTCAATGTCCACTCATCATTAGCAACAATAATTTTACCAGATTTATTTTGACTAACTCTCGCATCAACAACAGGAATAGACGTAATAATCGGGGGACGATTAGGCGGTGGCGCAATCACAGAAAGGGTATAATCTTGTTGATCTATCCCTCCTCTACCATCGTTTACTTGTACAGAAATACTATAATTACCAACAGCATTTGTCCCAGGAGTCCAGCTAATTTTGCCAGTATCACTCTCAATAGTCATATCATTAGGTGCTGTTAAGAGAGAATAAGTAAGGCTATCTCCCTCTAAATCTGTAGCATCAGCATCATAGATATAAGGTTTATTAATTAACCCTTCAATATCAGGATCGCTGATAAAATTCGGTGCAGTATTTAACTTACCTAAAAAGACTAATTCATAGGTAAATTGAACCTCTTGTGGATTCAAGAAAGCCAGGGTTTTACCTTGGGTGATTTCAAGAGGCTCTAAGGTATTACTATTGACTAAATTGCTCAGATTATAGTAAGGCAATCCTTCAGGAGTTAGGCCATTTGCTCCCACTACCTGAACGGTAGGCTCGCTAATTGATTTAATCGCCACGACTAAAGGCGAATCAACGACATATTCTCCCTGATTTAGCACCACAAAATCTGCGTATAGGGTTTTATTATCTTGATTAAAAGAAGTCCTTAAATAGTCGGCATTTAGGCTGCTGCTTACATCTGACAATTGACTAAAATCAATGGGTTGACTAATGGCAGTAGGCTCAATTTCTGGGGTGACAGTAGGCGCAATTGTTCCATCTCCTGCTAACAGTTGAATATTCTTAATACGGACTGAAGTTTGCGTGTCACTATCATTATTAACTAACCGGAAAATTAAAGTAGCATCTCCTGGAGTTACTCCCGTTAAATTCACCTTAACTGTCATTCCCGCAATGCTGACTCCAGAAGCAAATGTTGAGGGTTGTCCTTCTGTAATATTAAAGAAAGCATCTCGATTAGGTTGAATTGTATGGATTAAAGAATTGCCTTGAGCATCGACTAATGCCACTTCAAAAGCATCATTAATACTATCAGTATCGGTAGTATCAAAGGTCAGATCATTGTAGGCAAAACTCAGGAAAGAAGAAGCCGCAGTAATACTAATATTTTGCTGATATTTTTGGGCAAAAATACTATTTTCTTGTAACAGAATACTATCATTGGTTACTGTAACAGCGATTGTTCCTGTCTCGCTTAATGCTTCACCACTTCCAGTATTTCCTAAGTCATTAACCGACAAAGAAATCGTGTCATTCCCTACAAAATTAATAATTGGACTATAAATTAGATTATTCAGAGCATTATTAAGATTAACAAGACTGCTTCTAAAGACCAATTTACTATCAGAAATACCATCGCCATTAATAAATGTTAATCCGTTAGTTTGATTTAAACTAATAACTCCATTAGATGCAATTAATACGACTTCCAAATCACCATTCTGAGCATCAACATCACTGATATTGATGCCTTGAATAACTAAGTTATTATTCTCTAGAACTGACTGTTTTGGTGGAAGGGTAATCTGAGGCGATTCATTAACATTGCTAATCTTAACCGTAAAGATTTGGTCATAAGTTAACCCTCCCACATCCGTTGTCCTGACCCGAATACTATAGGAAGATTGCGTCTCGAAATCAGCCGAGTTTTTAACTCTGAGTTCATTCCCCACAATCGTAAACGCACTATTATCCGTATCTCCCTGTCCCGTGACCAAACTATAATTATGACTATCTCCCACATCAGGGTCAAGGGTACTCAATGTCCCAATTAAGAAATTATTGCCACTATTTTCAGCAATGGTATCCTTACTTAGAATTAATCCTGTCGGTGCTTGGTTAACCACCACGGGTAATCGTTCAATATTTTGGCTAAACGTTCCGACGTTCCCAGCTAAATCTGTCGCTGAAACGCTCAAGTTATTATTCCCTAAGTTTAATAATTGATTGCTAAAACTAAACTCTCCTAACCCATTAGCTGTCGCCTCCAATCCTCCCAGTCTAACCGTTAAATTCGCCTCGGTTGTTCCCACTAATATCACTGTCTCAAAAGTGGTTTTTAAGTCTCCTACGGGTTCAGAATCAAAATTAGGAGCTAAATTTAAACTTAAATTGGGAGCTAGTCTATCTAAACTAAAATCATAGCTATAAATCGCAGAAATATTGCCTTTATTATCTTGCGCCGTTAACTTTAAACTATAGTTACCATCAGGTAAAGTACCGGCATTAATTTCAGTTAATTGTGCCGTGGTGAGCCAGAATTTTCCATCCGCTTGAATCAGCGATAAAATCTCCACTGCACTACTATTTAATTGCGCTTTAACGCTGGTCAGGGGACTACTATAGCTAATTTGACCTTGAATCCTAGGGTCATAAGTTAGGCGATCACTGTTACTAATTCCTGTATCATTAACTAAGTTAGCTGTAATTTCCGGCGCTTTCCCGGGATTTGGTAAGAAGTCAAAGGCTGTTAATTGTGCAGGAGTAACTGGCTGTACATAAATGTAAGGCCTGGCTGTTAGATTTCCTTTCCCATCACTGTCGAGCAGGACGATGGTTCCACCACTATAGGGACTCAGATCAATGTAGCCATCTCCCAGAGGATCGAACTTATTATATCCAACACTTTGTAGAACTACTGTCAGGTCAATTTTATCTTCACCGATGGTAAAATCTTTAATCGTATCCCCGGCATCTCTGAGACTTTCATAGACGAAAATATCCGCACCTAATCCCCCAGTTAAATTATCTGCTCCCTGTCCTCCAGTCAAGCGATCTCTCCCATCTGTCCCAATTAAATTATCTCGTCCCGGTGTGCCGACAATTTGATTAATTGGTGGTTCCGTTGTTAAGTTAGTAGGACTGTTCGAGATAGTTAATGGCGCTTGCTGGTATGGTTGGCTGATTAGGGGGGTAATATTAATTGTAACTGGTGCGAGAGCTAAGTTAGGGTTGGGAACCGGAATGGCGAGTTGGCCGGACGGATTTAACTGGTCTGCCAGAGGTACTGCCGTCCCCAGAAGTAAGCTAGAATTAGATGTCAGCGATTCCAAGTTTTCCACTGTCAATTCCCCTCTCTTTCTCTGTTAATTAGCTTCAGTATCTTTAGATTTGACTACATTTATTCCGATTCCAAAACAACCAAATATAATCAGTCCTCCCACTGGCGAAGATTCAGGGATAGTTTCAGGTATATTAGTGGGAATTAAACTGACATTGCGGATCCTCAGGGCTGAAGTTAAAGGATAATCAGTTAAGTCAATTACCCCAAAAGCTAGAGTATAAGTACCACCAGTGGTGAAGTTATAACTATAGGTTTTTTCTGCCGTCTCAGAAGCGAAAAAAGAAGAAGTAATAATTGCCTCAGTAACATCCATTAGTTTAATCACTTTTCCTGCTGCCAGTAAGAAGGCATAGTCATTAAAAGGACCGATAGCAGCAGCAGTTTCATTCGTAAAAAATTGCCCCTGAAATGTTAATTTGTCACCTCTACTTACCGAAATAGTTGTCTTAATCGCCGAACCTTCATAAGCGAAACCATCAATATCAAGTTGGCTGGCATTTATCCCCAAGAAATTTTCTAGCAAGGGAGGAGTGCCAAAGCCGATAGCAGCGGCTGGATTTCCTGAAAAATTGAATGTTCCTGCACTGACTCCCAAATCCCCATCGTCATCTTGCTTGGCATCGGTGGACAATTGCGCCCTATCTGCATCGATAATCTTGACATCCCCCAATGTCTGCCACTGAGTCAAGTCCAAGTTAGCGGCAGTAGCAGGGGCGATTGCTGCTAGGATGATAATAGCTGCCGATTTTAGCACGAGAAAGCCCCTGAGAGCAATTCTCTTGGCAGTTTTGCGTTCCTTTAATCTTGCTTTCATAGCTTCATTTAGCGATGCCAAAGAAGGTTATTCTTTATAAGACCGTAGCTTAGGGATTTTGTCAAGGTCTTTAACCAACATTCCGCACATCTTTATATGTAGCAATTCTTGAAGCTATGAGGTACAAGGGAGAGCAAATAGACAAATAATAGAACTCGCCAGCTTCATTCAAGACTCTATTCCGTAGATTTTCGCCAAAAAATTATCGATGTTTGGAAGAAAGAAAAAATTTCCATTCGAGGACTAGCCCAGAGATTTGACGTGGCTAAAAGCTTTATTCAGAAGTTGCGGATTGTTAATTTTGATTTTTTTACAGAATTGGTAGCCGCAAACACGCACCCTACAAGATCGGCGTACTGCTAGGCAGTGCCTTCGGCATCGCACTATTGGGCATTCAGGTTTCTGAGAATTTTTTGTGCTAAAAATTCTTTGATTTCTGTATGTCGTGGTACAGCTTCAATGACCCCAGTTTGAGGGTTAATCCAAAGAGAATGAGAAGCACCCTCTCGCTTAAGATAACAACCAGCTTTCCGCAACTTTTTTTCTAATTCTTTACGTTTCATGGAATGGAAATTGTCTCCTCGATCGCCTCTTTCGGTAGTCCTCGACGAATATCAGCTAAACGATCTTCAAAAATTAGTTGAATAGCACTTTTTAAGCTTTCTTTGGCTTCTTCAATGGTTTCTCCTTGACCATTTGCACCTAGGACTTCAGGACAAATCGCCCAGTATCCCCCTTCTGTTGCTGCTTCAATGATGGCGGTGAATTCTCCTTTCATGACAATCTCCTTTGATAATTTATGAATTAGCGTGCTGCTACGCAGTGCCTTCAACATCGCACTCTCAATCAAAATATCACAAGATCACGACACAAGATTAGAGCATCCTGGGGATGATGTTGGGTTGAGTACCGATCACCTAACCTACAAGAGCGGCGATCGCACTACAAGATATACAAGATCAGGCGATCGCATTAAATAGGTTTTATTTACCTCAATAACTCTGTTGCTTCTTTTAAGACTTGAGTAATTTCAGGTTTGTGACAACTAATTACATCGTTTGGTAAATGCTTGTGATGGGGAAAAGTAGAGAGATTGGGAAAGTGAGGGGTGCTATCATAACGAAAAACTAGGTTGTTTTTTTCATCTTGGAAATGGTAACGATAATCTAGGAATTATAAGTAATTGTCTGTGATTACTATAGCTTTGTTTATTTCTAATAAATGGGTCTGCTTGAAACGCCACCTAATTCTTAAGTTGGCTCTTTGTGATGTCAGTATTTCTTCTTGATAACGTTCTACATAAGCATTTTCACACTGCACAATTGCTTGCTCTACTTGATTGAGGTAATCAGATAAAAGTTTAAGCATCATGATTTAATATTTGTTCTAATTCTTGACGCAAAGCAAGGTAATGACGATAATCTTTTGCCCATTCTATAAATATTATATCATCTGACAATGTTCCCTGATTGTATTCGTTATAAAAATCTTCGGAATCCATTTTATGTTGGTTTTCATAGACGCTAAGTCGCTTGGCAACAGCAATCAAAGCATCTAAAGATGATGTATATTGAATGGTCTGTTTACGCATTTTTCTTTTACTCCAAAATAATGATATTTTGATTATAAACGATTGCGCTCAAACAAAAACATAAATCGTAGGGTGCGTTAGACGGCGACAATCTCTGCTTTTACTTAGAATTAGCAATCCGTCGTAACGCACCACCCACGAGATATATTAAAAATAAAATAATGCCTAATTATAGAAGACCTAATGTTTCTGGCGGTACTTATTTTATTACCCAAGTTACTTATCAACGTGAACCCTGGCTCTGTAGTGAAATTGGACGGAAGGCTCTTAGAGAAGCTCTTGAAAAGGTAAGAGAAAAACATCCTTTCTCAATTGATGCTTTTGTTTTGTTACCAGAGCATTTTCATTTTTTGTTAACTTTGCCACCAGAAGATAAAGATTTTTCTGTGAGATTGCGATTAATTAAAACGTATGTTACCAAGCATTATGCGGAAAAATTAGGTATTAATCGAGAAGTTTCTCAGTCACGAATAAACCGAAGAGAGCGCAATCTTTGGCAGCGTCGCTATTGGGAACATTTGCTTCGAGATGAAAGAGATTTTGCTCTGCATTGTGATTATATTCATTATAATCCCGTAAAACATGGATTATGTGCGAATCCGCAAGATTGGCAGTTTTCAAGCATCCATCGGTTTATTGCTCAGGGAATTTATCCGCCTAATTGGGGGAGCGATGGGATCAAAGAAATACCAACAGTAATTTGGGATGATTAGTTTAATTATCAATTTTCGTAGCACCACTAACCAGATATATTAAAAATAGAATAATGCTTAATTATAGTAATAAAATGTAGGGTGCGTTAGACGGCGACAATCTTTATTCTTACTTAGAAATAGCAATCCGTCGTAACGCACCAATTTAATGATGAAGTTGATGTGTTACAGCCGATTGTTGATTTAGGTTTTTATCAGAGATAATCGCCGCCTAACGCACCCTACAAGATCAGGCTTACACAAAAAAACAAATTTATGTTATTATTAGAATAATCTTAGTCAATAAAAAATATTTATTATGAATATCAAAGTGGTTGTCTGGCAAGAAGATGATGTTTGGTGTGCAACTGTACCAGCTTTGTCTGGTTGTCATACTTGGGCAGAAAATTATGATGATTTGATGGTCATGGTTAAAGAGGCAATAGAAGGCTGGTTAGAAGTTTCTCATGAAAAAAAATTACTTGATCGAAAAGAGAATCAGCAATTAGTGGAGATTTCTGTATGAAGTCAATCTCAGGTAAAAAATTATGTAAAGTCGTTGAAAGATTTGGCTGGAAATTGGCAACAATTAAAGGAAGTCATTATATCTATATCAAAGAAAATATTTCTGCAATTATTGTTATACCAATACATGGAAATCGAGATTTACCGATAGGAACATTAAAAGGTATTCTCAAAGATTCAGGATTAACTGAAGATGATATTTGACCATGCTCCCCCTTCAACTGCACCGATAAGCGATCGCACTCAACTTAATATCAACATACTTTCTGTTTCACTATCAAAAAACTCAACAATAATTAAAAAATGATCTCTTAAAATTTCGATAATCTTGGAAGTGGGGCTATTGCCAATACGAAGATAGATAAATTTGGGTGGATGACCATATAATAAACTGCGCTGATGAAAATCGGCATCTTTAGAGACAATTACAAAATTGTTGAATTTGGCAAATTCCCAAATAAGTGCATCATCAGTATTTATCAGTCCTAAAGTCTTGACGTGCTGAGAATCAGAATATAAATCAATTATTTTATCAATAATCCGATCTGACAAATTTTCATCTAATAACAGTTTCATAAAGAGGTGATAAATAATTTTTTCTCTCGATCAGCAGCAAAAGCCAAACAAGCCTTTATATCCTCGGAAGTTAATTCTGAAAAATCCTCAAGAATTTCTGCTTCTGTCATTCCTCCCGCTAAATATTCCAGAATATCGTACACAGTTATACGCATCCCTCGAATGCAGGGTTTTCCGCTGCGTTTTCCAGGTTCAATGGTAATAATGTTTTGGTAACTCATAGGTGCGTGGGGCGCGGATTGTTAATTTAGGTTTTTTATCAGAGATTATCGCCGCCTAACGCACCCTACCAGATCTATACTCAACGGATTTAGAATAATAGGTTCCAATCTCAGTGATCTGTGCTACTGATATGTAGCCTATACTCAACGGATTTAGTGTAATAGGTTCCAATCTCAGTGATCTGTGTTACCATTCGGGGTAAATTCAAGCGATCTCCAGACACCTATGAGCAAGGTTCTCGTGTTGAATGCCTCCTACGAACCGCTAAATATTACCAGTTGGCGGCGCGCGATCGTTTTGTTGTTGAAAGGAAAAGCTGAATCCCTAGAAGATAACGGAAAAGTGGTTTGTCGTGACTTACCCCTACCCTCTGTTATCCGTCTTAGGCAATACGTCCGTGTTCCCTACAAGGAAATTCCTTTAACCCGTCGTAATATTCTCGAACGAGATCATCACACCTGTCAATACTGTCTCTACCGAGGTGAACAATTAACCATCGATCATGTGATTCCCCGTTCTCGCGGAGGGGGTGACACTTGGGAGAATTTAGTGGCAGCTTGTGTACGTTGTAATGTGCATAAGGGCAATCGTACACCAAAAGAGGCGAATATGTGCCTACGCGCCCAGCCACGTCGTCCCTACAGCAGTCTCCACTTTGAGCTATTAAAGCACACCAGGGGGAATCACAATCACGAATGGCGTAAATATGTCATCGGTATTTAGGGTGAAAAAGGCATGGTGAAACCAAGACCAAAATTGATTCCCATGCCATTATTATTAGTCTGGGTACGAGGATTGGCAACTCCCGTGCCTAAATAAACCGCACAACCGCGACAGGGGGAATTGACTCGGTAGCGCACCGCCATGGGATCATTGGGATTGGTGATGGTTACTCCCTGATGGTTTAAATCTTTAATTAGATTGGTGACGGGTTGGAAAAAATCGGCGCTGGGGGGTTGACTTGGTGGCAGTTCTACGGTTTGTTCTTGGGAAGCAAGAACGATTTCCGAAGCGATAATTAGCAGTAGAGAGGTGGTTAAGCCAAATAAACCCAGATTATTTTTGATTTTCATCTTTTTTATTACCCAGAGATTGTTAAATTTTTCCCGTCAAAATTCTAGCGTCTCCTCGCGGGAAAGAAAACAAATCAGTAAAAAAAATTTACTAATTTCTACCATATTTATAATAAGCGGCACAAGCACCTTCACTAGAAACCATACAAGTACCGATGGGATGTTCGGGAGTACAAGCAGTACCAAATACTTTACATTCCCAGGGTTTTAAAACACCTTTAAGAATTTCGCCACACTGACAAGCTTTGTGATCTTTAACACGCTGATTGGGTAAAGTAAATTTCTTCTCCGCGTCAAAATTACTGTACTCATCTCGCAGTTTTAACCCTCCTTGAGCAATTTCTCCTAAACCTCGCCATTCAAACTGATCCCGCAGTTCAAAAACTTGCTTGATTGCCGATAAAGCGACTCTATTTCCTTGATTTTGTACCACTCGATCATACTGATTTTCGATCTCACATCTCTGCTCATCTAATTGTTTTAATACCATCCAAATCGATTGGAGAATATCCAAAGGTTCAAACCCAGAAACTACCACAGGTTTATGATATTCTTGGGCAATAACTTGATAGGGTTCTGTGCCAATTACCATGCTGACATGACCGGGACCAACAAAACCGTCTAACTGTAAATCTGGGTTATCTAACAAAGCTTTCAGCGCAGGAATAATCACCACATGATTAGAAAATAAACTAAAATTAGTGATACCATCTCTTTGGGCTTCTAAAACAGTTAAAGCTGTGCTAGGAACGGTTGTTTCAAAACCTAATGCTAAAAATATTACTTCTTTATCGAGATTTTCTCTGGCAATTTTTAAGGCATCGCGAGGAGAATAAACCATGCGAATATCATCACCTTTTGCTCGTGCTTGCAGCAGACTCAAATGGGAACCGGGGACACGCATAGTATCGCCAAAAGTTGTTAGAATTACGTTCGGTTTTTGTGCGAGAAAAATGGCATCATCTAAACGACCTCGCGGCATCACACAAACGGGACATCCAGGACCATGAATTAATTCGATAGTTTCTGGAAGTATTGCCTCGATACCGTATCTGAAAATTGAGTGGGTATGACCTCCACAAACCTCCATAATTTTAGTAACTTTTTCCCGCTTTTCAGAGATTCTTATCGATAATTGTTCAATTTGTTGAATTAATCCTGCCGCTTTAACTGGATCACGAAATTCATCAACGTATTTCATAGTTTATCTCCTTTAATTATAATTTTTAGCTGTCGGTCGTCAGTAATAAATAATTGCCGTAATTTACATTTCTTAGAGATAGACAACAGCATTAATTTATGGGTGACTACTTTAAGAACATTAATTATGATTAAATTCTGCCTCTAATTCCACTAATTGTGTTAATAAATTCAAGGTTTCTTGGGCCTCATATTCATCGATTCGATTCATAGCAAAACCCACATGAACTAATACCCAATCCCCCACACAGGTATTAGCGGGATGGTCTTCATCAACAATGCAAGTAATATTTACTTCTCTTTTTACACCTCCCACATCGACGAGAGCGAGATGATGGTTTTCATCAATAATAGCTGTAATTTGTCCCGGTATGCCTAAACACATAGTTTTTACCTTAAATCTAGTTTTTGTTAATTATGCGCCGATTTTTTGCCTAGAGATTGCATTAATATCAACTGACAGCCCTTCTCATAAAGATGAAGTATAAGCTAATTTGATATTGACGACCGACGACCGGCTCCCGAAAAGGAAAACCTAGTCAAAGGTTATCCTTTTAACTTGGTCCTAGCTGCCATTCTGGACTATTGCCCTCAAGAACAGCTTTTTTTCCCGTATCTTTTTTAAGATTTCCCCCGTCCCGGACTGTGGACGCTATCCCAGCAGGGGTAAAACTTTTGTATTAGGGACTACATATATGATAAGAAATTATTCAATCAATCGATCGGGTGACATTCTAGGCTATGATTTCCCTGACTATAGTTATTTCTCTACATTAAGGAAAATCTACGATGACAACCTTTCCCATCGATTTGAGCGCCTATAAACCCATCAGTCTCGACCCCAGTAACCCCACCCTCACCGACGACCAAAGAAGCGCCCTAAAAGCCAATATCCAACTCTGTCGCGATGCTATCATCTTTTTTACTGCCACGGGTGCGGCCCGGGGTGTGGGTGGACACACCGGCGGCCCCTACGATACCGTCCCGGAAGTGGTGATTCTCGATGCTCTTTTCCGCAGTCAACCTAGTCAATTTGTACCAATCTTCTTCGATGAAGCGGGACACCGCGTCGGTACTCAATATCTCCTGTCTGCGTTAGAAGGTTCTTTACCCGCAGAACAATTAATGCACTACCGCGAGGCCAATTCTCAACTCCCCGGACACCCGGAATTAGGATTAACCCCCGGCGTCAAATTTAGTTCTGGCCGTTTAGGACATATGTGGCCCTACGTTAACGGTGTCGCTTTAGCTAACCCCGGAAAAACCGTTTTTTGTTTAGGTTCCGATGGTTCTCAACAGGAAGGCAATGACGCGGAAGCTGCCCGTTTAGCCGTGGCTCAACACATCAATGTTAAGCTAATTATTGATGATAATGATGTGACGATTGCCGGTAATCCTTCCAAATATTTACCCGGTTATGATGTGGCTAAAACTCTCACCGGTCATGGACTAAAAGTGTTAGTGGGAGATGGGGAAGATATCGATAGTTTGTATCGCAATATCTGTGAAGCAATTAATACTCCCGGCCCGATTGCGATTATTAATAAACGTCCCATGTGTCCAGGAATTGAAGGTTTAGAAGGTTCTAACCACGGTCATGATGTGATTTCTGTCCCCTTGGCTTTGAAATATTTAGAGGCAAAAGGACACAGTGCCGCCGTGGAATATCTCAACAGTATTAAGAAGCCTTTTAATGACTATAAATTCCTCGGTTCTGGGGATAAATGGGGTTCTAACCGCAACGTTTTCGGCGAAGCAGTAGTCAGTCTTTTAGGCAAAATGAGCGAAGAAGAACGCAAGGCTAAGGTATTAGTAGTAGATAGCGATTTAGAAGGTTCCTGCGGTCTGAAAATTATCCACGATAAACATCCCGAAGTGTTTATTCCTTCCGGTATTATGGAACGGGGCAATCTTTCGGCAGCCGCCGGTTTTGGTATGGAAAAAGGTAAACAGGGAATTTTCGCCACCTTTGCCGCTTTTCTAGAAATGTGTATTTCTGAAATCACCATGGCCCGCTTGAATTATTCTAATCTTTTATGTCATTTTTCCCATTCCGGTATCGATGACATGGCCGATAATACCTGTCACTTTGGTTTGAATAATTTCTTTGCCGATAATGGACTAGATGACGGTTACGAAACCCGTCTTTATTTCCCGGCCGATGCGGCACAAATGACCGCTTGTGTCGAGGCAACTTTCCATCAACCCGGCCTACGTTTTATCTTCTCGACTCGTTCTAAAACTCCCAATATTCTTGATACTAACGGCAATAATTTCTTTGGCGATGGTTACACCTTTGTCCCCGGAAAAGATGAAGTAATTCGAGAAGGCACTGCCGGTTATATCATCAGCTTTGGCGATGGTTTATACCGCGCTTTGGATGCAGTAGAACGTCTAAAACAAGAAGGTATCGACGTGGGTTTAATTAATAAACCGACTCTCAATGGGGTGGATGAAGAAATTATCGCTAAAGTTGGTAATTCTCCCTTTGTTTTAGTGGTAGAAGCATTTAACCGTCGCACGGGTTTAGGTAGCCGTTATGGTTCTTGGTTACTCGAACGCGGTTTAACTCCTAAATATGCCTATATCGGTACTCACCATGAAGGTTGTGGCGGTTTATGGGAACAATTCCCCCACCAAGGTATCGACCCAGTTGGTATCATTAGTAAAGTTAAATCTTTAATCGCTTAGATGGTATTTTAGGGTGAGCGTTAATCAGTGAACAGTTATCAGTGAGTAGTAATCATACCAAATCCGTTGAGTAACTCACAGAAAACGGGTTTCTTTGAGAAACCCGTTTTCTACTCACGCACTCATGCAAAACGGAGAATAAATAATCAGTTTTTAATAACTGGATTTAGTATTAGTCATCAGTAATCAGTCAACATCTTCAATAATTAAGATTTTAGCTTGGTTGAGAGTTTGAACATTTGTACTAAAATTTCCAAGACGCAGTTTAAATCCCTGACAGCTTATAAACTTGAAACTTTAGCCGCTTAAATCGCACCATTGAGGGGAAATCCCCCTGAACTAGGTACGGTAAGCCCCTAGGAGCCAACAAACCGGTCAATCTAGAATAGTCTCTAGGGTATAAAAGTAATCTCTTATAGAAAATGCAGCCAACCAATCCACAACAATTTACAGAAAAAGCTTGGGAGGCAATCGTCAAAACGCCGGACATTGCCAAACAGAACAGCCAGCAACAAATCGAAAGCGAACATCTAATGAAAGCCCTTCTTGAACAGGAGGGATTAGCGGGCAGTGTTTTTAGTAAAGCTAATATTAGTCTAGCCCGTTTGCGGGATCGAACCGATGACTTTATCCGTCGTCAACCGAAAATATCTAACCCTGGCGACTCGATTTATTTAGGTCGTAGTTTAGATAGTTTACTCGATCGATCGGAAAATTATCGCCGAGAATTTGGAGATGACTTTATCTCGATCGAGCATTTAATTTTAGGTTACGCTAAAGATGATCGCTTCGGTAAAAATATTTTTCAAGAATTCGGACTTACCGAAAGCAAACTCAAAGAAATTATTCAACAAGTTAGAGGTAGTCAAAAAGTGACCGATCAGAATCCAGAAGGCAAATACGAGGCCCTAGAAAAATACGGGCGAGATCTCACCCAATTGGCACGGGAAGGTAAATTAGACCCCGTAATTGGACGGGATGACGAAATCCGTCGCACCATTCAGATTCTCTCTCGCAGAACTAAAAATAACCCAGTTTTAATCGGGGAACCGGGAGTAGGAAAAACTGCCATTGTCGAAGGATTAGCCCAGCGGATTATTAACCGTGATGTGCCAGAATCTCTGTTAGATCGTACTCTCATTTCTCTCGATTTAGGTGGCTTAATTGCGGGAGCAAAATATCGCGGAGAGTTTGAGGAAAGATTAAAAGCTGTCCTCAAGGAAGTCACCGATTCCCAAGGCAATATCATCATGTTTATTGATGAAATTCATACCGTTGTCGGTGCGGGAGCCACTCAAGGGGCAATGGATGCGGGCAATTTATTAAAACCAATGTTAGCCCGGGGTGAATTGCGTTGTATCGGAGCCACTACCCTCGATGAATACCGCAAATATATCGAAAAAGATGCGGCGTTAGAAAGACGCTTCCAAGAGGTTTTAGTAGATGAACCGAATGTGGTCGATACTATTTCGATTCTTCGCGGTCTTAAAGAACGTTATGAGGTGCATCATGGGGTGAAAATTGCCGATAATGCTTTAGTGGCAGCGGCACTGCTTTCTAATCGTTATATTAGCGATCGCTTTTTGCCCGATAAGGCCATTGATTTAGTTGATGAAGCGGCGGCCAAATTGAAGATGGAAATCACCTCTAAACCGGAAGAACTCGATGAAATTGATCGCAAAATTCTCCAGCTAGAAATGGAAAGACTTTCCCTACAACGGGAGTACGATCCAGCTTCGCGAGAACGGTTAGAAAAGTTAGAAAAAGAACTAGCTAACCTCAAGGAAGAACAATCGGGATTAAATGCCCAATGGCAAGGAGAAAAAGAGATTATTGATCAAGTTCGTGGGGTTAAAGAAGCGATCGAACAAGTTAATCTGGAAATTCAACAGGCCGAACGAGATTATGATTATAATCGCGCTGCGGAATTAAAGTTCGGAAAATTAACCGATCTGCAGCGGCAAATGTCCGCCCTAGAAACTCAATTGGCCGACAAACAAACCACCGGTAAAAGTTTATTAAGGGAAGAAGTTCTCGAATCGGATATCGCCGAAATTATCTCGAAATGGACGGGAATTCCTCTCAATAAATTAATCGAATCGGAAAAAGAAAAACTCCTCAATCTGGAAGACGAATTACACGAAAGTGTCATCGGTCAAGAGGAAGCGGTCACAGCCGTAGCCGAAGCGATTCAACGTTCCCGCGCTGGTTTATCAGATCCCAACCGTCCCACGGCCAGCTTTATTTTCCTCGGTCCGACGGGTGTTGGTAAGACAGAATTGGCGAAAGCTTTAGCACGCAATCTCTTTGACACGGAAGAGGCTCTAGTTCGCATCGATATGTCGGAATACATGGAAAAACACAGCGTTTCCCGTCTCATGGGTGCGCCTCCGGGATACGTCGGCTACGATGAAGGGGGACAATTAACCGAGGCAATCCGGCGTCGTCCCTACTCTGTCATCCTCTTTGATGAGATTGAAAAAGCCCATCCCGACGTTTTTAACGTTATGTTACAAATCCTTGACGATGGGCGCTTAACCGACTCTCAAGGTCATCTGGTTGATTTCAAAAATACCATCATTATTATGACCAGTAATATCGGTTCTCAATACATTTTAGACGTGGCTGGTGATGAGTCTCGTTACGAGGAAATGCAGGCGCGGGTGATGGAAGCAATGCGGAATAGTTTCCGTCCCGAATTCCTCAATCGCATCGATGAAACGATCATTTTCCATAGTTTACAAAAAGCACAACTGCGATCGATTGTCAAACTACAGTTAGCCAATCTCAGCGATCGCTTGATGGAACAAAAATTAGCCCTGAAATTTGCCGATATTGCCCTCGATTATCTGGCAGAAATTGGTTATGATCCAGTCTATGGTGCGCGACCCCTAAAACGGGCAGTACAAAGATATGTGGAAACTCCGATCGCTAAGGCAATTCTCCGCGGCGAATTCAAAGGGGGAGACACGATTTTTGTCGATGTGGCCGATGAAAGATTGACTTTTAAACGGTTAGCTTCCCAGGTAGTAACTGCTTAATTAAGTAAGGGTGGGCAATGCTCACCCTTTGATTATTTCGGGTTTACTGAAAAAGTTTTTCGTGGAGTCGGTCGTCGTTCGTCAATACCATATTAGGTTATAGTTGCTAATTCCTGAACATCGAAATCTGATTGCAACAGTTGAATGAGAGCGGCACAACGGTAGACCATAGCAGCACGACTATCTACCCCTAATTTGGCAAAAATTCGCCGTAAATAGCTAGCAACAGTCCATTCACTAATATGTAAGCGATGGGCTATCTGTTTGTTAGCTTGTCCCAGGGCGACTAAGGTGGCAATTTGTAGTTCTCTTTCCGAGAGAAGTTGGGCGATTTCTTGGGCGGAAGATTTAATTTGACCAGATACATCGAGAATAACAAAATATTGACCGTTGACTTCAAATTGATCCACCTCAACAAAAGATTTTTTTAATTCTTTTAAATATTTTTTTTCCTGATCTGTCTTTAGATGGATGATACAGTAGTGATGATCGTGCTTATAAATTTCTGAAACTACTTGATAGGATTCATCGGTGAACAAAGAGCCAAGGTTTTGCTGATGCTGGTTATTCATTGTTTTTTCTTTCCTAACTTGTTTTCTGACTAAATAAAAGCTGCGTCTATCTGAAAAATAGGAAACAATCAATAAAAGTAGGGGCAGGACGGTCTTGTCAAGATTACATTAATATATTTCTGCCAATAATTGGGCTAATCTTAACATTTAATTTGGGAATATAGATTAGGGGAAAAATCGAGGTTTTAATCAAGACAAAGCTTGATTTGCTATAACCTATTATTGTAAAAGTTTACAGAAAAAAATTGCCAATAAATTAGAAAAACTTAACAATAATTGAGTTTCTAGCTCAACCATAAAAAATTAAGTGCGACTAACAGAAACTTCCCCAGACCGAGGGGTAATACCAGAAGAATTGACCAGAGGAGAATAGACTTGGGCGGGAGGTAGCGATCGCAAATTAAACAGAGCGGCAAAATTAGCCCTGCTATCGTAGAGAGGTCGTAAACGTTGGCAGCAACCCGTTAATAAAGGCATAACCCCGGGACCATGACCACTGACCGTACTATCGCCATGGACGATAATCCCGAAAGTAATCCGACCTTGACGGTAACTAGGACCGTGACGGGTATCCGCCGAGCCAATGGCAACCAAATCGCCGAATCGAAGAGTATCAAGACGATAGCGGCGGCGAAGTTGCGGATCGAATAGCTGGATATCGTAATCACCACGCCAGACCGTATTTTTGCCCAATCCCGAACCCATAGCGGCAGCAGGGACAAAATGAGTCACGGGGACTTGTAAACTGCGATCACCCGGAATTAAACCCCAACGCCGCAGAAAATCGGGGGAACAGTTAAATAAACGCAGATCTGGATAGTCTAATAATTTTAACCCCAAACCATAACTATAGATTTGCACTCGATCGCCGATCCGTAAGCGACGCAAAACCGCAGGGGGAAAATCTACCAAAACATGGTCCACTCCGCCATGTTTTCCCGTCACCAGACCCGATTGACCCGTGGCAGGTCCGGTAATCACCCTAGCGCGATTGCCCAGACAAGCATAGGTAATCAGGGCGAGATTCGGGCCGCGACGACTGCCGATAATTTCCCGACTATTATTATGGAGAGCCACCCCCGGTTCAATATGATCCCCCATTAAACCCACACAGCGATCGCCAACCCGTTGATTGAGGACAATTCCCCCAGTGGCCGGAAGGATTCGGGGTATGCCATCATGACCGATACGATAGGGATTAGTCTGACCGACCGGATGGGCAATTTGACCGGCAACGGCCACCATTACTAAGTCTGGTTGGTTAATACGCAGAGAATTGGCACTATCTGGTCGTGAATTATTCATATATCAGTTATCAGTATTCTAAAATGGAAGCATGGGATTTTTGCTTGAATCTATGACTGCAACACGGCTCGCACCGCCGGCTGAAATAATTCACCTGTCCGGGATTAGCTGGGAAACCTACGAAACGCTGCTAGAAGAAATGAGCGATCGCCGTCTGCGGCTGACCTACAATCGCGGCAATTTAGAAATCATGGCTCCTTCCCCAGAACACGAATTTAGTAAAACCCTCATCGGTCGCTTTGTCGAAACCCTAGCGGAAGAATCAGCAGTCCCAATTTATCCCCTCGGTTCTACTACCTTTAAACGCCCTCAATTAAGCGGTGCAGAACCGGATGAATGTTTTTACATTGATAATATTGAGGCGGTTCGGGGGAAAAAGCGACTGGACTTAAATGAAGACCCTGCACCAGATTTAGTCATAGAAATTGATGTCACCAGCAGTTCTCAAAATCGCCTTCAGGTTTATGCAGATTTAGGCGTGGCAGAGGTTTGGGTTTATAATGGGGAGTCTCTGGTCATCCAACAATTACAAAATGGCACTTATATCACCTCCCCAACCAGTCAGTTTTTTCCTAATTTACCCATCTTAGAAATTGCTATATTTTTACAACAAGCTGGCCAGACAGATTACCTAGAGTTAGTAAAAGCATTTCGGAATTGGGTCAGAAGTCAGCTGAAAAAATGAGGGTTAAAATCCTAGATGAGAGGGTCTGCGGTAGGTATAGATCCTTGTATTAGGATAGCGACGACGGACATGATCTGCTCTAGCGCGACGGGTCGTTAATTCAAAATTTACCCCTTGTAGATGACTTCCTCGTTTACCCCGAAAATCCGGTCCTGAACCTTGACCTGTATATCTGAGATGTTTAGATAAGATGGGATCATTTCTTACCCTCCTAGCAACCAACCGTTCCAAAGCTCTACCATATAAGGCCGCTGGAACGTAAGTAGCTGCTCTTAGCTCTCTTGGGGTTAATAATGGTCTTGCCCCTTGGCTAGTTAGAACAGATAAATTCCTTGCCAGTTGTTGATTCGCGGTGTTGATCAGTTGCCGGAATCTTCGAGTTAGACCTTGCTGACGCTGGGTCAATGGCGGAGGAGTAGCCCAATCTAGATCGCTTTCTTCGAGCAAATAAATAACATCGCCATCATCTGCTAAATTCAGTCTATCTGTTAAGGGGCGATTAAAGGGATAGTAACCGTGAATGCCTCTTTCTAAAAAGTTAAATCTCATACCAAAATCCCCTTGCTCCCTGCCAAAAATCAAATTTTTCTCCCCTAGTTTCTGACCAGTCTTCTAACTCCAATTCGCTCGCAGAAATATCTTCGCACCAACTGGGAGGAGGGGCGATCCTGATTGCTTCCGGAACCACTAAATGCAGAACCACTGGGTGGAATCCCATCCAGAGTAATTTGGAGACTCCAGACTGGATGAATAACTGGCGTAATTGTTCCCGTTCCAAAGCAGCGATCGCATCTTGTTGGTCAATTTCCTGACAGTTGATGCCCCAACTCTCTAGGGTGGAACAGATTACTGGGGGTAAGTTGCGGGCCCGATCTTCCGGGGAACGATGGGTTAGGATAAAGGCTGACCCCAAGGCGGCACTCAAAGCGATCGCATCTCGGAAAGCATAGCCGAGCAGATCGGTGTGAATTTGTCTATCCAAACTACGGGCTAACCATTCCCAACGACTGACTAAACTGCTGTCGGTTTCTTTGGGCAAAAGGGATTCACCAAGCCCATCGCCGATCCAAAATAGATGATGATTACCTAAATCCGTCTCTAGTCGCAGTCTTTCCCATTCCCGCAAAGTGCGACGGGTTTGGGCAGAAAGTTCTGGGGTAAGAAGGGATGAGGATTTGCCCTTCTCTGGGGACGCTTCTAGCCAAGGCCGCCAGCGCTCGAAAACATCGCTATTATCAATTAGATGCCAAAATTCTCGCGCTATCCATAATTCGAGAAATCGTCCTAATTGTTTGACCAGGAGCAGACCATAATCCGATAAGGCCAGGTTGGGATCGAGGACACAAGACCAACGGCGTTGATGTAGGTTAATGGAGAAATCGGGCAAAAGAGTGGCACTCATCGGGACACCTCTAAAAAAATAGCGTTACACCCCAGCAGACCCCGAACCGATAACACTGCGCAGCGCCGGAGTTACCCCCTGAAAGGCCCGGCCTTCGGGAGTCATGCGATAGGCAGCTAACCAAGCTTCCGAATGGGGACCCATGGGTCTGAGTTCCGATTGGAATAAAATCGGGTCGAGGGCGGTTTTAAAGTCGTTATCGGCGACAAATTGCAGAATCCGACGACCGCTTTCCGCCATTTTTGCCCGTTGGGAGGGTTCGGCAACACCACCCAGATAGCGATTGGAGACGATTTCGATTACATCCCATTTGGTATTAGCATCGAAGGCTTTTTTGATATCGGCTGCATCCAAAAGGTTGAGAACGGTATTGAGATAATGTCCAGTTTCCATCGTCAGGGCCAAAATGTTACCGTAGGTGGAGCGATCGAGAGCATAGCGCAGATCCAAGCCGATGCGTTGAACCGTGCCGATACTGCCAAAGGGTCGCTGTTCAATGAGAGTGCCGCCGCGAATTACTTCCCCGATCAATAAATCCCGGAAATATTGGGCAACGGCCACCATAAACCCGACTAATTGCCGATGAAAATTGCGGTTAATGATCGCCCCCGAAGCTGGTTGGGCATTACCGTAGTTAAAGGCGCGACGGTAGGCCATCATCCGGTCGCGGATTGTATAGCGCAAAGGTTTCCATTTGTCAAGTAAATATAGACCTCGCGCCCCCGGTCCCCGTTGAATCCGCATCCGTCCCTCTCTAAACAGACGCTGCAGCACTTGGATGACTTGAAAAACTTTCATCCGTTCGTGTTGGTAGATATAGTACAGTTCAGCGGCGGCGTGCAGTTGACTAGGAACGACGGAATCATCGAAATCCGGCTGGATATAGGGATAGGAAACGTTCTCGAAGGGAATCGGTCCTTTGGGTCCAAATCCGATTAAATCGAGGAAACTATCGGGACTACTGGAACCGTCGGCAGCCCCCTTGAGTAGTTCACCGAAACGGTCTTCGAGTTGCTGTTCGTACTGTTGGCGCTCTTCCGGTGGCATCGCTCCTAATTGATCTCTCAAAAAGGTTGCCCACAAGCGTTGAATGGTTTCTGTGGTGTTGTAGGTCATGGTTGGATTCCTTTAGGTTACTTGATCAGGGGTGAAATCAGGGGTATGGGTTTCATCCTGAGCTTCTCAGTATTTTTCTCCAAACAGTTAGAATTGATTGCCAGAACTTTGAGATTTTGTTTTTTGAATCGGTCTCGATTTGAGATACCTGTTCAGCCGAACTTTCCTGAATTTCTGAAAAAGAGAAATCTAAATTCCTTAGTCAGCCAGCAGCAGGACTTTGATGCTTCTGGAACTCATTGAATTTTTGAAGAAACTCTTGAAACCGTTGGGTTTTCGGTTTTAGCTGCTCATCTTTTTCACCGAACATCTCTTCGATCATCTCCCAATTGTTTTTATACAGTGGATCTCCCTGATCTAAAAGCTTCAAGAGCTCCCAAGCATTAACATCCTGATACACTCCTTGCAAGAAAAGCTGTTGTGGATTTTGGCGGTAAGGGTGATTGAGGAATAAGTAGGAAAGCAATCTCAAGGCTGACGGGTCTAACTGTTGAATTTGCTCGACTTTTTGTGTCAAGTCCTGAATAACTTGGGGTGAGAGTTGTCCGAGATTTTTCTTGACCTCTTCTCCAATTTTATTGGTGAGAGAATCTAGGATTTTCTGATTGCTTGTCACCATTTGCTCAACTTTTGTTTCTAACTGCGCGATCTTTTCCTCCATTGCTTTCAAGTCCTGTTCGCCAGTTGGCTCTCCAGTGGAAGCTATAGTTTTAGTTTCGGGAAAGTAGGCGATCAGAGCCGTATGTAGGCTGTCAATATCGTAGACTCTTAGATCGCGCCATCTTTCGAGTTGTTCTGGGCCGGCTGTCTCAGGGACTAAAGGTTGGCAAATTGGGTTGATAAAAAAATCCTTCAGGTTCTTATCTTGCGCGTCTATCAGGCCGTTCTTGCCATTGAGGTAGTTCTGACATTGGGTGTACCAGTTATACTGTTTAATCTCCTTCGCTGTTACCTGATTGTTAAATCGCTTGACCGCCTCCCCAATGCCACATTCACATTCCGTCAGTAGCGATCGCAACCAGAGAAGGACGTGTACTACGGTGAAAACATCTGCCGTCCTGCCTGAAGGCCAATGAATAATCCTTGTCAGTGTCTCATTGATATTAGAGAGTCCCGTCTGAATTTCTTCCAATCCTACTTTTTGATTATCAGTAGGATGATTTTTCATTTGAGTTATTTTCGAGAGATCTTCAACGAAATCTATCAATCTCTTCTGAGAAGTCGTATTCATAGAAATCATCCCCTAAATGATTGTTGTTTTCTACATCAAGACAAGTAATTTAAGTATCAAGTTCCTCATGGCTTGATCATGGCTTTTCCCCTGTTATTTAAGGTATGCTAGGGGGCTGCTGTCGAGGATCGCCGAGATTGTAAGCAATAGTGTCTACTGCCTCAGAAATATCCTCTAGTTGCGGAGGCATCTTATCAGCAATGTCACGCAGGCTTTCTTCGTAGTTAGGTGGTAGAGCAACAGTTTTAAGTTCTTGTGGTTTTGTAGTTGTTCGCTTCTTCGCTTTGTCGATCATGTCTGTCAACTCTTTTGTATTGAACTGTATGCAAGATGGAGCCATTGTTTTCACTAAGTTTTCCCACTGTTCCTCCATGAGTTTTTGGATGTCCAACTCTTGATTCACTAACTTGATAATTGCTAATTGTTGTGGATAGTTTAGAGCGTTTTCATCCTCTGGAAGTGGTATTGGCGGTAGTGATGTTTGATGAGTTAAATCCTGAACTGGTGCATAAAGTAGCTTACGAACCTCCCACAAATAAGCGAGAATTTCTTCGTTGAGTGGATTGCGAGCATTTTCTTGAGTGGGAAGCAGGCTGACAACCTCTTCTAAGAATTGTCGCAACTGGTTGTCTGTTGCTAATGTAGAAGGAACATTAGGAGTTGCTTTTTTCTGGAGACAACCGAGGATGTTAGGATGTGCGATATCGGGGAAAAGGACAACATCGACAATATAGCTATAGGCAACTGCTCGGTATTCAGGTTCGCCTTTTCCTTCATCGTCTTTTCCCACTGCGTAAAGATCGATCGCCCTGTCAAGATCGTAGAGGACTTTATCCAGCTTGATCTGGCAGATAACCTGGTCAGGTGTGCAGCCACACTGCATATAGCAATCTAGCTTGTCAGCCAGCAGGTTGCGCTTGAGGACGAGGTTTAACATTCGTTCTTCTGCTTTGCCGAGAACTGACATCCCATAGAGACCATAGAACAAAATCGGCGGTCGGGCGAGTCGCAGCAGCCGGAAACCACCAGAAGGTTTGAAGGCTTCCACAAACAGGGACAAGGCTTGCAGAAAAGCGGTTAGAGGTGGAGATGGGGATACTGCGTTAGTACCGACGGTGACGAGGCGGTGGAGGCGTTCGAGATCCAGTTGAGCGGTTGCACCCAGTTGGCGCAATCCCTCTACGCTACCTTGACCTGCCCGTTGGATGACGGCATCCATAATCCGGGACAGTTCGTTTTCTACTAACAGGACGCGCAGATCTCCCTGTCCCTGTTGTTCTAGGGCTAAAAAGATCTCGCGGTAAGCTTCCAGTCCTCTAGGCCATTCATTGGGACCGTAAGCCTCCTGAGTCGCGCCCACCAAATTCCGCAGGGAATAAATGACCGTATCCCGGCGCACCTGCAACTCACTGTAGGGAGCCTGGAGCAAATACTTGCCGCCACTGAAGCCGACATTAGCCAGTGCCTCACCCATCATCACTAAGAGGACGGAAGCCACTTCATCCAAACTCTGAGCGAACTTGCGATAGATGAGGCTCATAGTGGGAGTCAGCGCCCCAACCAGCCGCGCCAGGCGAGCATAATCCCCCAAGGTGCGACGGATGCCGAAGGTTTTATCCCGCTGTCTGGGATCAAGGGCAAAACGAGCCGAATTCACCCCTTCCTGAATGGCAGAACGAACTGCCATCGCCCAGCCTTCCAATTCTGGGGTCACGTCCTTGAGGATGGAGTTGGTGGTCAGTTCCCGCAAATCCCGCTCCACATCATTGATCGCTTGCTGCATTTCTGCATCGGAGGATGTGGGAGCTTGCTGCAGGGGCATCGGTGTACCAGAAGCCAAAAGAAAGGGAACTCCCTCCGCCTCCTTGTTGATAGCTACTGCTCTAGGATTGTTTTTATAGCGGTTTAGTAATGCCTCTGCTATCTGTTTGGCATCATTAGGATCGCTGACTTTTAATTCTCGCCGCAGAAGATTATCCAACGCCATACGAGAACTACTGTTCGGCATCAGGCCATTATTTTTGGCCATGGCACTACTATAATTAAACGGATTGCCAGATGAAGTGTTCATAATTTATCAGGGCAAGGAAAAAAGGTGTTGGGGTTTTTTCAGTGATCAGTTATCCCCTATATTCCTAAGTTTTCAGAGCAAAGCGGCTTGTATTTCTTTAAAACTGGGTGAAGATGGGGGAATAGGGGAGGTAAGATGGTTAATAACCCGATTGGATAACTGACGGGCGGGAATTTGACCGGTAGCGAGGGCATAACTAGCGGCGCTGACCAGAAATCGCGGCGGTAAATCGGGGGGAACCTCTCCGTGGACTAATTGTCTAGCACCGGCTTGAATCGCTTTTTCATCATCTTCAGAAAAAGGGATAATATCGGCCAGGGCCTGTTGGGCGAGATTGCGACGGGTTTGATAGGCAATTTCATCCACCAGATGGGGAATCAATAATTCCGAGGTGGTTAACAGACGTGCCGGCAGACGGTGAAAACGATTAGGGTTATAGATTTGCTGCCAGACGCGCCGTAAGCGATCGCCTTCTTGACCAAATCCCATCCGTCGCAACATTTCCGCTAAGATCAAAATCCTCAGATATGCCGTCGGGTGCGCTCCTCCGGGACGATAGGTAAGGGTACGGGGAGCGGGATGAGCCAGAAAAAGTGCCATTCCCCAGGCCGCAGCTGGACCGGCTAATAAAATCGCCGCTAAATCGGCAAAAACTTCCTTATGCCAGCGTCCGTAGATGCGAGTAATGCCGGGGTCGCCACTGGTACCGAGAATGCGACGGATCACCGCTTGACGATTTTCCTGCCAGATACCCAGATCCGCTTGCAGATTATGGGCTACTTCGTGGATAAAGACCGGTTGCCAGGGATTATCTCGATCCCAAGGGATGCGGATAATCGGGAAGGGATTAGGTTCTCCCAAAAGACGAGTCAGCAAAACTCCACGACGCATGGTAGCGGGCGAGAAACCGTGTTCCATATAACACAAGGGTTTGAGCATCGGTGCGCGAAATAATCCCGGGGAGGACTCGCGAATAGCCCGATAACAATCGATCGCGATCAGATCATGGGCGGCGAGAGCGGCGGCAAAAGAGGAACCCCTTTGACTAAAAATTTCAAAAAATAGGCCAAAACTACGGCGAGCGCGGTCAATTTCTCGTTCTACCAGTGCTATATCAATCAAAACTCGCTCTATCGGTGACTCGTTCCACGTCCCTTGTAGATGCTGAAGACGACGTTGAATTTGCCGATCGATCTTAGCCAGACGTTGATTAGCTGCCCGAAAATGGTCAGGAGAGGGAGCGTAGGGTAAATCTTGGGGGCGAATCCCCACGGAAGCATAATTTACCCTGACTAGACGACGCGCTCGGGCCGTTAGATCTAAAATTTTATTGTCTAGAAAAGCTCTCGTTCCCATACTGCCCCCATTGTGGCTGGTTGCCTAACTGCCTTGAATCCGAATCGTCACCGGTCCGCGCAGACGATAGCTATGGCTGCGGCCACAGGTGGGACAGGGTCGTCCCCTGGACATCGATCGCGAACCAGGGCGGGATGTGGTCGTGAGCGGACGGGCTAAACGGCTCACGGTGCGAGGACTTTGGGCGACTCGGGCGGCGGCACGACCCACGGCAGCAGCCACAGATCGGGCGGGTAAACCTCTTTGGGCAACGGTACGACTAACACCGCGCACAATGCGAGGCACGGCTCTAGCGGCGGCCGGCCCTTGACGATGGGCGAGGGTGCGTGTAGCTTGGCTGACACTACTGACCAATTGCCGGCGAGTTTGCCGGGGTAGTCGCGAGATATTGGGCATGGCGGTCCGCAGGGCAACGGCGGAAACAAAGGGAGCGGCCGCATCGATCGCATCTTCGGTCTCGGCCAGGTCAAATAAGTCCTCCAAAGCCTCAAACTCATCGGCCTCATCGGCCAAAAGTCTTCCGGCCACGTTGGCAATACGTCCGATTAATTGCGCTTGCGGTATGGGGATCATACTGGCGATCGGCCCGACCACGCGGGCTACGGAACCAATTCCCCGGCCCACTCTTCCAGCAACTTGTCCGACTCTGCGTCCCACGCTGCGAGCGATGCGTCCCAAGCGTCGGAAAAACTCGTCCGTGTCCTCCTCGGCCAGGGCATCGGCCAGGGCATCCTCCAGGGCATCGAAACCCGAATCGTAGCCCTGTTCTCCCCAGTCTTCCATCTCGTCAAATCCCTGACCAGTGCGGATTAAACCACCAATAAAGGCATCATCATCGGCTTCGGCCAGATCGTATTCCCCGAATTCATCCCCGGCATCGTAGCGATTGTAATGGTCGCCCCTTTGGGCGGGGCCTTCCACTTGATCGTAAAACAAGTCATCCATAACATCGGTTTCAAAGGCTTGGTACATGATTTTTTTCTCCTAATTGCAAGGGCAGAAATAGCTATAGGCGCGTGATCATAATTTCCACCGGTCCCTGTAGTCTTAGGCGCTGGGGCAGACCACCGCGACCGGGACCGGGGCGAACAGAAGTTCTTCTCATCCCCGGGGCGGGACGGGATAACTGCCGTACTAAACGGGGTTGCGCCGCCACTCTCGCCCCGGTTTGTCGGATAGCTTGCGGTAAGCGACTGGGGGATAAACGACGACGAGCGGCGGTTTGTCCGACACTCTGAGCTATCCTCGGCAAAGCTCGCAGGGCAGCTGGTCCCTGACGGCGGACTAGATTTTGAGCCACTTGGGTGGTACTGCGAACGATCTGACGGCGGAGAGGGCTACTAAGGGCGGCACGGCGCAGCGCCGGTCTAACCATAGTCCGGGCTGCCATACCAGCTAGTACGGGTAAAGCCTCATCTAGCTCCTCATCGGCAAATAAATCAGCTAAGTCTTCTAGGGCATCCAATTCATCAAAGCCCTGGGCGGCATACTGTTGCAGCAGCGGCGCTATTTGCCCCAAAATGCCGGCTAAGGGATTGGCAGCCCGGCCGGCACGTCCCGCCACTCGCTGCACTTGGCCCGCCACTCGCTGCACCTGTCCAGCTACTCGTCCGGCAGTTTGGACCGCCCGTCCCACCCCCCGGGCTACCCGGCCGGCAGTGGTGGCTCCCCGTCGGGCTGCCCCCGCCACCCGGCTAATTCCTCCTAATAATTGTCGGAAAAATTCGTCGCTGTCTTCTGCGTCTAGGGCATCGGCAACTGCCTCTTCTAGGGCATCCCAATCATTGGCTCCGCTATCGATGAGGTAATCATCGCCGAAATCTTCCCCTAATTCCGCCTCGTATTCGTCTTCCCCCAGAAAGCCCTCTTCTCCCAGATCTTCCCATCCTAATTGCTCTTCGCCAAAACTATCTTCGGTCTCGAATCCTTCAAAACCCTCGCCTTCCATCCCGTCCCAGGCATCAAAGGCTCCCTCATCGGCAAAGGAGGAATTAGCGGCTAAATCCTCCATAACATCACTTTCAAAAGGCTGATCCATATAAGTACCTTCCTGAGCGCAAGTAGTCGCTAAAATGTCGATAAAATTAAGAACAATTTCGACAGCATTAGGTCAGACCTAACCTTGTCTGTCTTCTCGTATTTCACTTGGTTTGAGATCAAGAGCTAGAGCGGGATTTTGCTAAGGAGTATTTTGCTATCTAGCTCTCTATTACTGTTTAGGATAGATTGTTCCTCTCCCTCTTACCAGTCACACGATCTAGGTCACTTATTTGGTGTAACTCATTTAAGGGACGTTTTAGTAATTTTCAATAGTCGTGACTGACATCTGCCAGCGCAATTCTTCTCTCAGAGCGAAATTGCGCCGGCTCTTCGGTTTGTGTTATGCAATAGACGGAGGTTATAAGAGATGGAACCCTTATAGAGAAAGGCATTTAGCGATTTTTGTCAATTATTTTTGTTCTAGAGCGAACTAATCAATTACCATAACAAGTCCCGAAGAGCCATTGCGCCTTAGAATAGACCTCTTGCAAAAATCAAAAATTGTTGTGAGGGTTAGGAGTCAGTAGCCGGTCGTCAGTAGTCAGGAGAATTAAGAATGAATAATAAGCAATTAAATGCTCTATTTAGTGATTTTATGCAATTTTATGCCTATTTTTCTCATTTTTGAACCATCAAAAATTAATTATGCAAAAGTAATGACCAACTAAGTCTGTCATTACTTTTGCAAAATGATATTAGATTTCCTGTAAAAAATTTAAAAACCTCTGGTTGAGTCAGCATTTCCGAGTCAGCCGTCAAAAGGAAAAAATACAAACCAAAGAGTTTTTGAACTGAAAGAATCCTTATTGATCGAACAAAATGCGGCTCTTCGGTTTATGTTATGCAATGAACGGGGGTTATAGAGGATGTAACCCTTGTATAGAAAGGCATTTAGCGATTTTTGTCAATTATTTTTGTCTAGAGCGAACTAATCAATTAAGACCAAGTAACGAAGAGCCCAAAATGCCTGAATTTGCTAACCCGAAAAATCTCCTCTCTCCTGAGTCGGAGTCTCAAAAATGGAAATTAACAAGTTTTCCTTTTGGGTCGTCGGTCGTCAATACCAAATCAGGTTACACCTCATCTTGACCAGACAACGCCCTCAAACACCTTAATGCGGATGGAGGGACTCGAACCCACACATCAAAGACACTAGAACCTAAATCTAGCGCGTCTACCAATTCCGCCACATCCGCAAATGTATTACCGTATTCAATCATAGCATAAGATACTATAGGAAAGATAAAATTTTTTATTCTTAATAATTTTATGCTCTTAGGTTTTGTTTTTCAGTCTCCCGGTCCGATCCTCTGGGAGATCGGATCGCTTTCGGTGCGCTGGTATGGATTTCTGATCGCTATGGCGGTATTATTGGGTGTCACCCTCTCCCAGTACCTCGCCCAAAAAAGAGCGATCGATCCCGATTTAATCGCTGATTTGGCCATTTGGTTAGTAGTGGGGGCCATACCTGCGGCCCGTCTGTACTATGTTCTCTTTCAGTGGCAAGAATACGCGCAAAATCCTGCTGATATTATCGCCATTTGGAAGGGAGGTATCGCTATTCACGGGGCTATTATCGGGGGTTTACTGGCAGCCCTAATCTTTGCCCGCATTAACCGGGTTTCTCTTTGGCAATTACTCGATCTGGTGGCCCCTTCAGTTATTCTCGGTCAAGCGATTGGACGTTGGGGTAACTTTTTTAATTCGGAAGCTTTTGGCAGTCCGACTAATTTACCTTGGAAGTTGTTTATTCCTCCGGCTAGTCGTCCTTTAAAATATATCACCGTCGATTATTTTCACCCCACCTTTCTCTACGAATCTCTCTGGAATCTGGCAGTTTTTGCCCTACTCATCTATCTATTTTTCTGGGGTTTAAAACACCCCAGTAAATTAAAAATTGGCACCCTTACCCTAGTCTATTTTATCGCCTACAGTCTAGGTAGATTCTGGATCGAGGGACTACGCACCGATAGTTTAATGTTTGGACCGATGAAAATGGCACAAATAATTAGTTTAGGAGCGATTGCCGTCGGTCTTTTCGGTTTATTCTGGTTATATAAACTGCAGCGTCCTTTACCGGATGTGGTGGCGACCGTCAGTTATAATCAAAAGTTACCCTAGCTAACCCCGACAATGGATCTAGTAACAGTTTTTCAACAGGTTTTAAACGGTTTATCGATCGGTAGTGTCTATGCTATTTTTGCCCTCGGTTATACTTTGATTTTTTCCATTTTAGGGATTATCAATTTTGCCCATGGCGCAATTTTTACCCTCGGTGCCTATTTTACCTACGCTCTAGCAGGGGGAGTTTTCGGTTTTAATGGTTTATTAGCTAATGCCAAATTACCCTTTTCCTTACCCTTTTTTTTGGCACTTTTGCTAGGCTGTATCCTTTCAGGTTTTACCTCGGTTCTTCTGGAAAGATTGGCCTTTAAACCCCTCCGGGTAAGGGGTTCCGATTCTCTCTTAACTCTGGTTTCTAGCCTAGGAGCAGCCGTGGTGATTGTCAATCTCATTCAATACTTAGTCGGGGCAGAAATTTATACTTTTCCCGATGATATTTATGGCAATCTTCCCCCCGCAATTAATTTTGGTACAGCCGATCGCCCCGTGGCAATTCGCACAATTCAGATGATTATTTTTCTGGTTTCAGCAGTTATGGTGGCTTTGCTAACTTATTGGGTTAATTTTACCAAAATGGGCAAAGCTTTACAAGCGGTAGCTGAAGATGTCACCACTGCCAGTTTGTTGGGGATCAATCCCGAAAAATTTATCGTGATTACCTTTTTTATTAGTGGTGCCTTGGCAGGTTTAGCAGGAACTTTAGTCGGTTCCAGTGTTAGTATCGCCGGTCCCTATTTCGGTATTGCTTTCGGATTAAAAGGTTTAGGAGTGATCGTTTTAGGGGGATTGGGAAGTATCCCCGGAGCGGTCATCGGTGGTTTATTATTGGGTATTGCCGAAGCTTTTGTTCCCGCAGAATATTCTGGTTATCGAGAAGCGATCGCTTTTGCTATTCTCTTTATTATGTTGTTAGTTCGTCCCCAGGGTTTATTCGGCAGAAAGTTAATTCAAAAAGTCTAAGTCGGTTTAATTAGCCCCCAGAAAAACTGTTTTTCCCGACAAAGAAGATTGATAGGCAGCATAGGCCACTTCTAGGGCATAAAGACTGGCTTGGGGAGTAACATAGAGAGGAACCCGATCGAACAGATAATCTAGCACCATGGCGGTATCTTTGGCAAAAAGACCGCGACGGGTTTCCGCTTCTAAAGCTTGGCTACCTTCACTATTAATTAACTGCCCTTTTTCCCCTTCAAAAATTAAGCTGCCCGCCTCGCCATGAATAGTGAAATTTCGCTCATTTTGCCAAAAAACTTCGCCTTTGCCGTAGGTAACTTCGGCAATTAAGCCATTTTTAAATAATAACTGCGCCTCACACAAACAGGCAAGGAAATAATCGGATTCTGGAGCATTCCAATAACGACAATGACAGGATACGGACTCCACTTCCCCAAATAAATTAGTAAAGCGATGGATACGAGAAAGGGCCGCAATCAAGGGAAAACCGAATAAATCCCGATGAAATGTCCAGCGCCGGGGTGCTGGTCTGCCGGGGGCGATCGTGGTATAACGGGCTAGGTGGATATTGCCAAGGGTGGCTAAATACTGCTGTTGGGTTTGATGGAGTCCCCCCAAAAGTTCAATATGTTCGACGTGCAGTAATTTCTTCTCGGTTTCGGCTAGGGTGATTAATTCTTCCGCCTCTGCCGGGTGAAAAGCCACGGGATACTCGACGATAACGTGCTTACCTGATTTTAAGGCAGTACGGGCGATCGAGGCATGAGCCTGATTAGCGTTGGCAATGACAATCAGATCGAGATCGGGATGGGTGGCAAGGGTTACTGCGGAATCTAGGGCAGAAATTTGGTATTTTTGCGAGAAATTAGCGATCGATTCGGTACTATTACCGCTAACATACAGAAGCTGGGTGCGATCGTCCGCTTGCAAACTTTCAGCGCGACGTTGAGCGGCGAACCCTGTGCCAACTATACCAATTTTTAGGGGACGATTAGAAGTCATCAGGCGCATTCTGGCGACATTAATTATCGGGAAGTGGGGTGTGGGGTGTGGGGAGACAGGGGAATTTCAACTAAAACCCCAACTCTCAACTCCTGACTCCTGACTCCTGCCGACTGCCTCTTGCCTTTCCTAGCTTTATCTTGGCAATTAACTCATCTATTATCTCAAAAATAGCGCCCTAAAAGATGTGGGAGGGTGAATTCATATTTTAAATAGGCAACGCCAATTTTTTGCTCCTGTTTAGGCCCCAGATATTCTAAACCGAGATCGGTTGTCGGGGAGCATGACGACTAGGGGAAACCACGACGGGAGTTGGCGACACTGTACAGGTTAATTCTAGAGACTGTTCTAAACTAACCACCCGATTGAGTTGTTGCCATTCAGTGCTAAAAGGAGGCATCGCTAGAGCGCAGGCTTTCCAATGAGCTTCGACGGGAACATCTAGTTGTTGACAAGTGCCACCGCGCCGACCTTGGGTTTGATAGTATCGGCAGTATCGACAGGAAGAAGTAAGAAAGTTTGCGGCTTGCATGGGTTGGCTTTAAAAGGAAGATGATTATAGGGAACTAAAGGAGGGAGCATCTCACTTATGCAATGAGTATTAATACTTATAGCAGTCAAAAACTAGAAAATCTTCAACTTGAGCACAAAGAGAAATGAGATTATAATAGTTATAACTCACAATTCAGAA
>SFAU01000180.1 GCA_007096045.1 Microcystis novacekii Mn_MB_F_20050700_S1
GAGTTTCATTTTCTCGCTGTTGTTGAGCAGCTATTTGTAGCAGTGCTTGTGCAGTTATTCTTACCCCATCTACTGATTCTCTGACTTCCGATACCGATTCTCGCAATTCCGAAACTGAGCCTCTGACTTCCGATACCGATTCTCGCAATTCCGAAACTGAGTCTCTGACTTCCGATACCGAGTCTGCTAATTTATCTAGCATCTCATCTGTCCATCTCATCCGTTCCCCCTCCCTTCTTGTCGTCGTACCTTACCGCCATCTATGCTAATTTCTTCCACTTCTGGGTTAGACGGTAATTAATCAAAATGATAGCGATGTACGAGGCTTTGTTGGGTACTGTGAGAAACAGCAATTCCTGTCAATGATTTGATTTTCTGCGCCGATTTCTCCTAGTATTCATCGCCACTTAATAGCCAACAGTTCTTCTCTAACATTGGACTCATTTGAGTCCGAGGCTTTATTTCTAATTTTTTCGCTTGTTTTTCTGTAATTGGTAATTCGCCCAAAATACTTTTCACTTTTCTCGTCCGACTGGCGGTTTCTTCTGTACTTTTTTTGATAAAAAAATACCGATTTCTGGGTTAACATACACCAATCATTAAATCTCTGACCGTCTCCTCTATCTCTCCCAAGTTATTAAATTTCTTAATTTGGGATTGTTCATAGAGACACGCTCCCAACTATCGGGATAACTCTTGAATTCTTTTTTCATTTTCTGATAACATTGGACTGTTCCTCCCATCGAGATATATTCTGAATCGTAAGTTATAACTATTAATCTCATTTCTCTTTGTGACCAAGTTCAAGATTTTTTAACTGCTTAAGCATTAATACTCATTGCACAAGTGAGATGCTGCCTTTTCTTTTCTTCTAAATCTAGGAAATCTTTGGCTGGCATAAGTAGGATTTTTCTAAGATTACTATTTCTATTTTAGGTGGTTTGAGTGCGTTTTAGCTTACTCGGTCTTAATCGTTAAAACCTGTGGAGGAGTCGCATCTGGTGGATATAAAAAATTTACCTGTACTACACGCCAATCCCCCGGAGGAATAGTCAGAGTCACTAAAGATTGCCCCTCTTGTCCGCGTCTTTGGACGAGATGGAAAAATCTGCTTTGTGCCTGTCCCTGGTCATCGTTATAATTGACGGCTACCGTTCCTCGAAAAAACACTTGTGGGGCAGCCGGATCGAGAAAACGCAAACCCTGCCGAATAATATCCTCTTTAATCGGTGTTTCTAGCGCAATAGTCACCGTTTTCGCCTTATCACCTCGATTAAATAGAGGTAAACTTAACTTATATTCCACACCGTAATTACCATGAGCTTGATAGGCCGTATCGGGATAGCGAACTAACATACTAGCACTTTGATTTTGTTCTGTTCCCAGTTGGCCCCCGGGTAGGGTGCTAATCCCATAGGCTATAGATTGACCAGAATCAGGAATATTTAACCATAAAGAAGCTCGATCGACCAATCGGGCCAGCCAGGCTGAACCTTGGGACACCCCCGCTACCCGTCCATAAATTATCTGTCCTTGACTATTGGGAGGAGTGGGCGCTTGATCGCGCGGAGTCGATAAATCGCCTTTTTCCAGCAAATTTTGCCATTCTGTCAGATTTGGTGGTCTTTCCTGCCCATTTTCGTCTAGGGGTGCATAAAGGGCTAAACTAGCAGCGTAGAGAAGACCGTCACTTTCCAGACGGAGATAAGTGGATCTACCGTTTAAAGGTGGAGTCAAATCGCGCACGGGAATCGCCGCATTTAAGACCATAAAACTCTCCCCCGCCGGAATAATAATCCGATCGGGAAAAATATCCTGACGCTGCCCTGTTAAAATATCTGTCATTACCCGACTTCCCGGCCCAGCAAAAACCGTCCCCTGATTATTTTCCACTTGTGCGGGTAAATCGATAAAAGGGGCATCCGGTTGACTCAAATAACTGGCCCCCTGCAAAATTTTAACAGTCACGGGATTAGGACTGGGATTGTGGAGTAATATACCCAGATAAAGGGTGCGTAAATTATCGGGAAAACTCCCCCTCGCTACATGGTGGGCAAAGATATCAAAGCGTCCCTGAAAAGCATAATTTAAATGGGCCGAGGGAAAACTTTTCTCTTGGGGGGGAAAAGTCGAAAGCAAAATCCCTTCTCCTAGCAATAATTCGGGACTATTGCTATTAAAAACGGGAACTTGATCTAGTTGATTCGGTAAAGGACGCACCTGCACCGGTCGAATTATTTCTACAATAGGGGGGGTTTGGGCAATGGGGAGCAAAACAGGCCAGATCACACAAATTACCATCTCAAGATCATTAATTTTTGATCATAGCATTACTGGCTCGCTCAATTTAGATAAGTAGGTGGGTGGAATTAAATATAAGATGAACGTAGGTTGGGTTGAAGCATGAAACCCAACGCCTCAACGGATTGAGTATTAGATAGTATTCTGTTTGTCCATATCTAGAGGATTGTTTAATATTTCTTTGGGGTGTTAGCTGACCTTTTTAGTTAAGTAGTTGGTTATAATTAAATTAAAAATCGATTTTAGGTTCGATCCCCCCTGCCCCCCTTGATAAGGTAGGGTTGATTCATGAATCAACCCTACCCTTGATAAGGGGGGTGTCTGATAATTTTTAACGCCTACCTACTTAAGTACAATCAAGAAAAATTATCAAATTTACCAATCGTTATTAGCTCTTGCCATTGAGCAAATCTATTGTCATCATAGACTAAAATCTAGATGTTACCGTGGTTTTCTGGAAACTTGGCCCGATGTCTAGATATCGATCGAGCCGAAATTGTTATGATCAATTCATGAAGTTTTATGACAGTATTTCCCCGTGAACATGAACCAAATCGACTATCTCAGGATTAGTTTAATCGATCGCTGTAACTTTCGCTGTCAGTATTGTCTGCCTGAAGATGCAGAATTGGCCTATGTTCGACCGCAAGACTTACTCACCCGGGAGGAAATTCTTACTTTAGTCAAAAATGTCTTTATTCCCCTCGGTTTCCGCAAATTTCGTCTTACTGGTGGGGAACCTCTCTTACATCCCGAAGTAGTGGAGATTGTGCGCGATATCGCCTCTTTATCTGCCACTAGCGATTTAGCCTTGACCACTAATGGCTATTTACTTGACAATTTAGCCGAAATGTTGTATGAAGCCGGACTCAGACGGATTAATATCAGTTTAGACTCCCTCGACCCCGACACTTTCGATAAAATTATCGGTAATCGCGGCCGAAGTCGTTGGCAAAAAACTTGGGCAGGTATTCAAGCGGCGCAGCGGGTGGGTTTTGACCCCTTAAAATTGAATGTAGTGGTGATTCCGGGGATAAATGACGCAGAAGTGGAAGATTTAGCGGCTTTGACCATCGAGAGGCGTTGGCACGTCCGTTTTATCGAGTTTATGCCCATCGGTAACGGTGATTTATTTCAAGAAAAAGCTTGGATTGCGAACGAGGAATTAAGGGGGCGAATTCGGGCGAAATGGGGCTTAAATGAGGGTCAAGTGCTAGGAAATGGTCCAGCCGATGTTTTTCAAATTCCGGGGGCTAAGGGTACAATTGGCTTTATCAGTCAGATGTCGGAATGTTTTTGCGATCGCTGTAACCGCCTACGTCTCTCGGCCGATGGTTGGTTGCGTCCCTGTCTCCTCAACGAAACTGGACAAATTGACCTAAAAACTGCCCTCCGTCAAGGAATTTCGCCAGCAGAAATCAGGGAAAAAGTCGGGAAATTAATGGAACTGAAGGCAGAAATAAACTTTAAACTGCGTGATTCTGGCACATCAAGCGGCATTTATACCCGTACTATGTCCCAAATTGGCGGCTAAAAATCTACTGTCCGAATTCTATTCTAGCCTGTTCTACCATTTCCACGGTAACTCGATCGGAACCGGCATGACGAGCTAATTCTTCTATCCTTTGACGCGCTTGGGAACGAACAAAATAGGGAATATTTTTCAGTTTTGCTTTTGCTTCTGCGGTCCATTGTAGTTGATCGGAAAAATCTAGAGCGTCCATAGATTTAACATATAGTAGTCCGTCTATTATACCAAAAAAGATTAGCTATTTTGAGATGACGATTTTATTGACAGCGACTCTCTTTCACCTTTCTCTTAATTTTAGGTTTCTGCTAGGTCAAAATTTACTCTTTGATATAAATCTTGCAAAGAAATCTGCCAATCTACCGACAGCAATTGTAAAACCGCATTTTCTCCCGTAAGGAAATCAATTAACCATTGTTCATCCTTTTGTTTATAATAACGTTCCACACTATAACTAGATTGTTCGATCAGAATATATTCCTGAAAAGTTGGCAAGGAACGATAGAATTTAAACTTATCCCCTCGATCATAAGCTTTGGTAGAATTAGAGAGAACTTCGACAATAATTAAGGGGTTAATCACGTTAGATTGACTATTCCCTTGATAGAGAGGTTTACCTTTAATCACCATCACATCGGGATAGGTGTAAATGCTATAATCTGATAGCCATAAACGCACCGTTTCCATATAGGTATAATAATCTTGATTATTGATATTTAAAGGAAAATTACGGCAAAAATTTAGACAAATCTGATTATGATTAGTGGTGGCTCCTACCATGGGGATAATTTCTCCTTGACGATATTCATTTTTATCCTCGGACGTTTCCTCTAGGGCGAGATATTCTTCGGGAGTATAATATTTAGTGTCGGTAGCGCTTAACATTTTTGACTCTCCTTCCTATTCTATTTTCTAGGATACAGCATTTACCTAAAAAGAGATAAAGTTATCCTTGAGCAAGGTTATCGATTGAGTTACCTTAATCTCTGGCAAAAAAGGCGGAGAAATCCATAATTAAAAATCTAACTATCAAAATTGCTCACGCCAAGGGTTAAGATAAACTAGATAAATAGTTTTATGTTTAGTTTCTCCTATGTTTAACTGGTTCCGTCGTCAGAAAGTCCAACCCGAACAAGAACAAGCACCCCCCGCACCCGTAGAGGAAACCCCTAGCGAGGCAACCAGTCAGGAAGACTATTTAGATTGGGCCAAAAAAGCCTTTAAAAATATTCAAGAGAAAAAAGCCACGGCCGAGGCCGTCGTTAGCGAAATCCCTGAAACATCTATAGCTGAAACAGAAACTCTGCAAGAGGAAGAACCAGTTAAAGAAGAAGAAACCGAGGATAATACCCCCGCATGGCTGAAAAAATCCGATCGCCTCGAAATTCTCAAAGAAACCGCCATCGAAACCCCCACAGAACCGGATGAAGATTTTATCTGGTCGGCCAAAGTTTTAGCCAATCAGGGACGACAAGCAGAGGACGTTTCGGAAGAAGAAATCACCTGGTTAAAAAAATTGCGTCAGGGTTTGGGCAAAACGCGCCGCAGCTTGGTCAATCAGCTGAAGGCCGTGGTCGGTCAGGGTCCCCTCAATCAAGATGCGGTGGAGGAAATCGAAGCTTTATTGCTTCAGGCCGATGTGGGGGTAGATGCCACCGATTATATTATCACTACCCTCCAAAATAAGCTAAAACAGGAAGCTTTGCCCCCCGAAAAAGCGATCGAATATCTCAAAGAAATTATCCGCGAGATTTTAGATGCACCTTTAGCTAATTATAGCAACCCTGGTTTTGAGCCAGAAAAAGGCAAATTAAACATCTGGATGCTCACAGGAGTTAACGGAGTCGGTAAAACGACGACTATCGGCAAATTAGCTCATTTATCTAAACAATCTGGCTATAGCTGTATAATTGCCGCTGCCGACACCTTTCGCGCTGCTGCCGTGGAACAGGTGAAAGTTTGGGGAGAGCGATCGCAAGTCGAAGTAATTGCCAACCCGGGCAAAAACACCGACCCAGCCGCCGTGGTGTACGATGGTATCGAAGCCGCTAAATCCAGGGAGATAGAATTACTCTTAGTGGATACGGCGGGAAGATTACAGAATAAAAAGAACTTAATGGCAGAATTAAGCAAAATTCGCCGCATTATCGACAAAAAAGCCGAGAGTGCCGTGGTGGAATCCCTTCTAGTTCTCGATGCCACTTTAGGACAAAACGGGCTGCGACAAGCAGAAGTTTTCTCGGAAGCTGCCCAATTAAGCGGCGTAATCCTGACTAAAATCGATGGTACAGCGAAAGGGGGTGTTGCCCTTGCCGTAGCGCGTCAGCTTAACCTCCCGATTCGCTTTGTCGGTGCTGGGGAAGGAATCGAGGATCTGCGGCCCTTTTCCAGTTACGAATTCGTGGAAGCTTTACTGAGTGGCGATTGATCTCACCCTAGCTATCTTTCATAATCTTTTCATGGTTGCTTCATAATTGTCTCATTTTTAGTTATGCTAGAAATGGAGACTCAGGGTAACAACTATGCAAAGGACAATTACAGTTAGTCATCTAGGAGTATATTATCGCGGCGTGGAAGCCCTACGGGATATCACCCTGAAAATTCATCCAGGACGATTAACTGGTATTATCGGTCCCAACGGTGCGGGCAAAAGTACCCTGATCAAAGCCATGCTAGGATTAATTCCCGTACAACAGGGAAGCGTTAACTATCAAGGGCAATCTCTACAGCAACAACTGGATAAAGTCGCTTATGTTCCCCAAAGAACTCAAATCGACTGGACCTATCCCGTCACCGCTTGGGATGTGGTAATGATGGGGAGAGTCAGAAAAACAGGTTGGTTTCGTCCTTTTTCCCATATTAGTCGTCAAAAGGCTTTAAATGCCCTAGAACGGGTGGAAATGGCTGATTTACGCCATCGTCCCCTCGGTCAGTTGTCGGGAGGACAACAACAAAGAGTCTTTTTAGCCAGATCTTTGGCCCAAGAAGCGGAGATTTTCTGTTTTGATGAACCTTTCGTTGGGGTAGATCAAAAAACCGAGGGCATCCTTTTTAATATCTTTGGTGAGTTAGCCGAAGAAAATAAAATTGTCATGGTGGTTAACCATGATTTAGGCGAATCTATCACCCATTTTACTGATTTAATCCTCTTAAATAAAGAATTGATTCTCGCCAGTCAACGATCTCAGGTCTTAACTGATTTTAATCTCCGGCGCGCCTATGGGGGTAAAGTCTCCTTCTATGATGCCATGACAGCATCAGATCATCGCCGATCGAGTCTCGATTATCCAGCGGCCCGTTAACTCGATCGCCTGTCGAAAAACAATGGGATAAACTAGAAGTGAAGATATTTTGGCTGACTGCCGATAGAGACACCGATGAAAACTATTTCCCCGCAAGAAGTAACAGGAACGATCGAACTGGCTCCTAACCATCGAATACCCTTGTTTTTGGTAATTTTATCGCTGCCTTTACTCTTTTTACAGGTCTGGCTAGGAATAATTTTCTCCCTCTTAGGCCTATTCTTGATGTTCCAGACTACCCGCATTCGTCTCCAGTTTACCCCCACCTCCTTAGATGTCTATCTATCTGGACAACAAATTCGCTCCTTTCCCTACCAAGAATGGCAAAATTGGCGGATTTTCTGGAATAAAGTCCCGATCCTATTTTATTTCAAAGAAATTAACAGCATTCATTTTTTGCCCATTATCTTTGACAGCGCAACCCTGAGACTTTGCCTCGAAAAATACTGTCCTTTAGCAGCATCGCCAGCGATCGACTCAGAAGCGAACTAAGATTGAGATAAAATAAAATCCAGCTAATAGCGTCTTGACTGTCGCTCTGCATTTCTAAAGCCGATGAATTCAGAAGATTTTAATGTTTTACCCCTTGACAAAATGACAGACTTACCCAATGAATCTGTCGAAGAATTTAGTTTTGACGATCTCTGGGACGATCGCCCAGTAGAGAATCCCCAGCCACCGGAAACCCCCCCCGAAGGCGAATTGGTTCCCGCAGCGCAAGCGCAACCCCTACGGGCAGAAATCGAGGCTCTAGAACGGCAAAAACAAAGCCTAGAGGCAGAAATCTCGGCATTAAAAGCGGAAAAAGAACGCTTGATCGCCGAGGAATTGGGGGATATCAAAGCTCAAATCGAAAGAATGCTCGAGGAAGGCGTAAAAGACCTAGAACAACGCAAACAGGCTTTAGAAGTGGCGATCGAACAGTTAGAACGCCGTCGTGAGCGGATTCGGCAGGAAATGCGGAGTAATTTCGCCGGAGTCTCCCAGGAGTTGGCCGTGCGGGTTCAGGGATTTAAAGACTATCTGGTGGGCAGTTTACAGGATTTGGCCGCGGCTGCCGAACAGTTGGAATTACCCCGTTTTGAAACCCCCGAAAAATCCCCCCGACCCGTGGAACCTCCCCTGCGAACAGAAAGGGAGGAAAACCCCCGTCCATCCCGTGGCAGTCAAGGCCGGGATGATCGCGAAGAAAGTCCCCGTCCCTCCCGTACCAGTAACCAAGGCCGGGATAATTGGCAAGAACCCCGTCGTTCTAACCGTTCGGGTTATGAATCGGAACCGATGGGACAATCTACCCCCAGACAGGGCTTTTCTGACCAAAATCAGCGCATCCAAACTCTTTTAGACCGTTATCGCAGTCGTCCTGACTATTACGGTCCGCCTTGGCAATTACGGCGCACTTTTGAACCAATTCACGCCGAACGGGTGCAACAGTGGTTCTTTAAACAGGGAGGCCGGGGTACTGTTCGCGGTATGGGCAGCCGTCTCCAGAATATTCTGGTCGCTTCGGCAATTATCTCGATTATGGCGGAATTACAGGGCGATCGCTTCCGTTCTCTAGTTCTAGCTAATAGTCCCGAACGTTTAGGCGAATGGCGGCGCGGCCTCCAAGATTGTCTCGGCATTTCCCGCGCCGATTTTGGACCAGACCGCGGCATCGTTCTCTTTGAGTCTCCCGAAGCTTTAATTCAAAAAGCGGAACGTTTAATCGATGATAAGTATTCACCGCTCATTATCATCGATGATACCGAAGAACGGCTGAATTTCGCTCTTTTACAATTCCCCTACTGGTTAGCTTTCGCCCCTGAACCCCAACAAAGTTCTAGTTATTGGTATTAAGTACCTAGGCAAAATTAATGTAACTACCGAGGTAGAGAAAAAAGAAGGAAAGCAAGTGGGAAAAAGTCGGGGGGACAAAAAGGACATCAAGGGTACACCTTAGCACTCTTGTGTCACTTTCGGAAAACCCCTGTCAACTCTAAGTTCTGAAACTCTTATTTCATAAGCAATTGCTCACCGTCGGTTCGGAAAGAGCCTTAGAAAGGGTGAGTCAACCGGAGAAGATAGTCAGACACGAACCCTCAAATCAGTCTTGTCAATGTGGATGTAACCTAACAGGTGTAGAAGCAGCAAGAGTGATGAAACGGCAAGTATTTGACCTACCCGTCTTGAAGATGGAAGTAACCGAACATCAAGTAGTGGTCAAGAAATGCCCAAAATGTGATCAGACTAATCAAGGAGAATTCCCCGCTCAAGTCAAAGCCCCAGTACAATAGGGGTTCTGGAACGTCAAGATGTTCCTTCAGAAAACAAGGTCAAAACATTCTACAAGTTTTAACTCAAGTTCTCAAGGGGGAAGTTCTGGTTTTTTCCTAATTTGTTAAGACCTCGGTAGTTACCTTTTTTCTTTTCTGGTTTTATGGTTCGCGATTCTATCTGCATTTCGGGAATATCTCGCAATTCTTCAGCATCTAAGCGATATTGTTCGCAGACAAGACTGAGACGAATACCAGAACAGCTAACGGGATTAACTGAATGGGTGAGATCTCCTTGAAAGAGGATCAGGGTGTTAGCACAAGGACGAATCTGGGCCACGGAACGATTACGGTTTGCTAGTACCAGTTCTCCCCCTTGAATATCCCTAGGAACCTGTACATAAAGGACGCTAACTAGGAGCGGGGGATCGATCGTTTTACAATAGGAGCGCAGGGAGCGATCGATATGGGGATCGACGCGTGAACTGGTTTGTAGGAGTAAGGGGTTAAGATAAAAAGCGTTGCAGTCAGCTTGTAAACTGCGAACGAGATAGGGTTTAAAATAGGGAAAAATTCGTTCGACTTCGCTGATTTGTGTGCGTCGAAAAGCGATGGAAAAGCCTTTGGTTTTAACGAAATCTCGATTTAAATTGTTAACTGTGAAGTGGGGACAAGCGAGGATCTGTCCTTGTAGTTCGCTCAGATAACTGGGAGTGAAAGCGTCGGGATATTGGAAATAGTAAGGCACGGATAGAATCGCAACGGGATGGCAATCTTTAGGATAGCTTGTTTTTAGTCAAACACAAAATCAGAGTTTTTGCCGCTCCCGAATATAGGTTTATTCAGAATCAGCTTTTGTGACTTATAGTCCGTAGATTAATAGTCATCATAGAAGGAAAATGGACTGTGGAGAATTTCAATATCTTCTTTGGTAGTTTATATATGGCAGGAAAGCTAGTCACTGCTGTTGCTGTGACTGTAAGAAAATTGCGTAAGAAACGTAATCTGAGTCAAGAAGCTTTAGGGTATAGGGCTAATCTTGACAGAACCTACATATCTGGAGTTGAAAGGGGAGTAAGAAACATTACTTTAGACTCCTTAGAACAAATTATTTCAGCTCTGGACATGGATATTGTTACTTTTGTCAATACTGTTGCGGAAGAAATTAATGAGTTATATCATAAATAAACATTCTGATACCAGCTTTTTCTCAAAACAAGGTCAGAAAATAACTATCGATCAAGTCATATTTGAGCATTCATTAGTTGAATGTCATTCTGTTGTTAAAAAAATCGTCCAAGATATACCAGTAGATATATTTAGAATTCTAGGTATGAGGAATCTTTCCGCATTTATTGGTGAGCTATTTGCCATAGAATTTGCCAATAAATCCCAGGGATTATTTATCAACAATCCGCATCAAGACGGCTATCCAGATTTGCTGTTAATGGATAAAAATGGCAAAGTTTTTTTTGAACAACTTTCCCAAGAAAGACGAATGCGAGATAAGTCTCCATTTAGTCCATTTGCTAATGGGGGAGTAGAGGTTAAAGCCACTTGTGGCAGTGTTCCTACACCAAGAGAATTAAAGAAGACTGGAAAAGAAAAACCCGATATGGGAGACACAAGAATCGAGGTAATGAAAAGCTATGATTGGAAGGCTCACCATAGAGAAACTAACAATCTTATTGGCATTCTCTGGGATTTTGAGAATACTATACCTCAAATAGTTGCTGTATTTTTTGGCAACAACTTAACTGACAATGATTGGGGTAAAATTGTTCAGCCAAAAGAAGGCGGTGGAAGAACAACTAGCGTCTCAATTATGTCACGACAAGGCGTTAAGAAAATGTATAAAAACTGGATTATGATCAAGAATGACGATAGATATATTAATTTTGTCAACAAATATAACAAAGACAATTTAATTTCAAAATAGACAGAGCTGCTGATATTTTTCCTTGATTTGCTCCTCAAGAGAACAATCATCATTGAGGATGGATACTAAATGATCAAATATTTTTTGTAATCCAGCAGGTGGGATACTTTCGCCAATTAACTCTCTAATTAGTTTATCACTAACTCTTTTGTCATCTGCCCGTTTCCATGAAAATGGGTATTCGGTAATTGTATGAAGAATCATTGCTTCATACAGAGATAATACTCTATTTTGAATAGGATGTAGTTTATTGTCACTACAAGCATAGGAGAGATTTCGTGTAATTGTACTGGCTGGTGCATCCCAACTCATTCTTTTATAGGCACTGGTATAACCTTTCATCAACCTGTATTTTCCATCTTCTTTAACCCATGGACGAGGAAGAATGTGTCCACATTTAAGGCAGTAAAGGGGGGTTTCTGTACTAGCTCTATTAATTCCTTCATTATTTTTGCGTGCGCTGTGTGTTGGATTACCATTATATCTACAAACAGGATTAATACATTGATTATCAAATGAACTTTTTTCTTCTGGTGTATTACTGATCCAAAAATATTTTTCTTCATCTAATAGGGGTACATAGTGATATGGTATATCATCGGATTTAGCAGTTTCTGTTCGTTGAGAGTCAAGTGGTGGTAAATGATATATTGCGTCTCGAACAGTTTTCCATTTAGGAAGTTCTAATCCTTCTTTACTATGAGTTGGTTTAGGAAAAAGAGAATTGTTCTTTTTTAAATAATTCTTCAGTTTCTCATTTTTAGTAAATATTGAAATAAGTCGTTGACGATTCTGCGGGACTCCATAATCAGCAAAATCTATAATGCTAATCGAACTCAAAAATTTATCACCAATACGCTGTTTTATATAACATAAAATATTTACTAAATAATCGTCTTTCTCGGTCAAGGGTATATAAGTATTTTGCATTTCTGGCACATTTTCCATGACCAGTGTTTCTGCTCCACTAGCCAGAAAAACTTCTAGGGTGGGAATGATTAATAAATTTCTCTGGTCGATTTCATTTTTTGAGCCTTTACGAATAGAATTAAGCAGCTTACCTCTGCCATTTCTGGACATACCTTGGCAGGGAGGAGTCGCAAAAACAATGTCTAAATTTTGTCCAGAGAGTCGCTGCTTTGTTTCTGCAACTATCTCATTTTTTTTATCCCATATATCCCCAATAATCATTAATGATTCTGGGTGGTTAAATTTAAATACTTCTGCACGATCTTTCAATAATTCATTCGCCACTACAACTTCAAATCCCCCAGAGCGAAGAGCCATATCTCCAATTCCACCACAGGCAAATAGACTGATTGCTTTCCTCATCGATTTTCTTACTCCATGTAACTTATTAGTCTATAATAACAATTGGCTGAAGGCAACTTTTAAAAATGAGTATCCCCAGCAAACCTGAAAGCGAGCTTTCCTGCCAACCCGGTCGCGGTGACAACCCACGGTTTACAATAGTTAAGAACCAACGGCAAGCAAGAATTAACGATGGGGATTTCGATCAACTGGGGGGAGGATTAAGCCTACCAAAAGTGAAATTACGGGAATTTTCCCCTAAAAAAGATTTATCTCTGGAAATATCAGAAAATAAAGCTTGCCCTGCTTATATTGGTACGGTGATCGAGGGGGTAAAAATTAGCCCATCTCCGCTATGGTTGCAACAGCGTTTACAGGCTGCTGGATGGCGATCGCTAAATAATCTGGTCGATATTACTAATTATGTCCTCAGCTTGACTAACTCTCCTTAATTCTCCGAGGGATTTATTGTCGAGCCGATTTTCTACCGTAGTGGTTGTTATTGTTAACTTTTTGATTGACTAATCAAATACCTCAAATTCCTGGCCGATCTTGCCAAAATATTCCCCCAAACGTTGTTGAATGATATTAATATACTGAGCTTCAATTTCAATACCAATAGTCTGATAACCTAATTCTAGAGCGGCAATTAGAGTTGTACCCGTTCCTGCAAAAGGATCGAGAACTATATGACTGTTATCCTGTGGTAGAAATAACTCGAGCAGTTTTCTAATCAATGATAAAGGTTTAATCGTACAATGCTCATCAAAATTTTCATCCCGTCCTTTAGAAAAGCCCTCTAAAATATTGGATTGAAAAGAGCCGTCACTTAGTATAGCTTTGAAAGGACCCAATCCAGTCATTTGTATAGTTTCAATATAATTGTTTTTTAGAGGCTTCTGCACAATAACTATAGCTTCCCATTCATTTCTCAAGCAAGTATGCCAACCTTGCCATTGTTGAGCATTAGTATCACCAATTTTGTCAAGTTTTTTCTCAATATTTAATCCTTTAGGAATGCCTGAATGTCGTCTATAAACCAGCACATCTCTAGCATAAAAACCGGCATTTTCAAGAGCAATCTGAATATGAGCCAGTGTTCTTGTACTACTAAAAACAGCGACAACAGCCCCGCTTTTACAAACACGCATTAGTTCCTTCGACCAATCTGTTGCCCATTCAATATAATTGACCACATTTTCACGATTGCGTTGATACCAACGCTGATTACGAACCCCACCAGATAACCCACTTCCATAGGGAATATTTTTTACCAGTGTGGAACTGTTTTGAATACGTTCTCTGCGTCTTTGGATTTCATCATGATCCCAATTTCTGCCAATGAACTCATAATTATAGGGTGGATATGTGATCACACAAGATATACTAGATTCTTCTAGTAAAGTGAGAAGTTCTCTACAATCACCGTGCAGAAGTTGCCATCTTTTTGAGATATTCATCGGGCAATATAAAACTCCTGTGTTTCAGAAAATTTATCAAAAGCTTTTAGCAAATCGAACCCACTGCGATCAAGTATATAATCAAAACTTTGTTGGCCCTGCAAAACAGTCCAGCCACCCAGATGACAAGCTTTAATCGCTGCTGGTAAGTTATCCTCTCGCACAATCAGTAAAATAGGTCTAAGTCCTCTTTCCTGTAATAGTTTTCCATACTGTTTAAACTTTTTAAGTGTGCCATAATCTCCCGAACCAATTCTATATTTAGTATCAATGGCATCTCTACCTAAAATGCAGTCACAAGGTTGATCATCTGCCATCTTTAAAGCCGGTTGATAATCTAAACAATTAGCCTTTAAAACTTCTGTCACCAGACGTTACCAACACATTCCTAGTTCCCTGCCCCAATACTGACGATTTTCCCTTTTTAAACTAGGAGTAATTCCAAATACCCTCATAAGCGAATCATAATCATCATTTTCTTCTCCATAGATTTTGTCACTAAAAGAACTTTGGTATTGTCTCAAAATTCCCTTGAGGAGGTTTTCTATTTGATCGGGTGGCATCAATAATCCTTTTTGATATAGATAGCTAACTACTGATTATCTCCCAAAATTATCGGTAATCTGTTCAAAGATAATATCACCCCTGGCCAAGGAAAATGATCGGTTATTTACACAGTTCTTCCATCCTCCCCCTAACATTTTAACAGCCGATCGGCCCTAATCTCTAAATCATTGACTACCCACGGTTTACAATAGTTAAGAACTAACGGCAAGCAAGAATTAACGATGCGGATTTCGAGCAACTGGTTACGAGAATTAGTCAAAATCGTCCAATCTCCCCAAGAATTAGCGGAATTATTGACAATTGCGGGAATAGAAGTGGAAGAGATCGAGGATCGCCGAGAATGGGCAAAGGGTGTGGTTATTGGTAAAATTATCGATCGCCAACCCCATCCCAATGCAGATAAACTAAGTGTCTGTCAGGTGGATATCGGTCAGGAAAACCCTAGTACAATTGTCTGTGGTGCGCCCAATGCTAGGGCTGATATTCTAGTTCCCGTGGCTACTTTGGGAACCTATTTACCCAAAATCAATTTAACGATTAAACCGGCTAAATTGCGGGGGGTAAAATCGGAAGGGATGATCTGTTCCCTCGCAGAATTAGGATTAACCAAGGATTCTGAAGGAATCCACATTTTTACTGAAGAAAATCTCCCTTTAGGTACAGATGTTCGTCCCCTTTTAGGACTCGATGAGGTGATTTTAGATATTTCTCCCACCGCTAACCGTGCCGATGCTTTGAGTATGATCGGAGTTGCGCGAGAAGTGGCGGCTTTGACAGGAGGAGAATTAAGCCTACCAAAAGTGAAATTAGGGGAATTTTCCCCTAAAAAAGATTTAACGCTGGAAATATCAGAAAATAAAGCCTGTCCTGCTTATATTGGTACGGTGATCGAGGGGGTAAAAATTAGCCCATCTCCGCTATGGTTGCAACAGCGTTTACAGGCTGCCGGATTGAGATCGATCAATAATGTGGTCGATATTACTAATTATGTCCTCTTGGAGTGGGGACAACCCTTACACGCTTTCGATCGCGATCGTTTACAGAGTTTTGCTGGAGGTAAACCCGTTACTATTGGGGTCCGTTTTGCCGAGGAAGGGGAAAAAATCATTACCCTTGATGGTCAGGAAAGAAGCTTAAAAGAGCTTAATTTGTTAATTACTGCCAATAATAAGCCAGTAGCTTTAGCAGGGGTGATGGGAGGTCAAGATACGGAAGTTAACGAGGAAACCGTTAATCTTGTGCTAGAGTCGGCTTTATTCGATCCGATCGCCATCCGTCGTTCCTCAAAAGCGCAGGGTTTACGCAGCGAATCTTCCGGACGCTATGAACGGGGTGTTAATCCCGCCGCTTTGGAATATGCTTGTCAAAGGGCGATCGATTTGATTCTAGAGTTAGCTGGGGGAACTGTCAGCAGTCAGGTTAAAGCGGATTATCGTGCTGATCAGTCCAGTGGTTCGATCGAATTGCGTTTGCAACGTTTACAGCAAATACTGGGTCAAGTTACCCTAGATAATGGTGCGATCGGTGAAATTCTCGCCGAAGATGTGGAGCGGATTTTAGGCAATTTGGGCTGTGAATTGCAGTTAACCTCGAAAAACCCTGTTCTGTGGACTGTGACAGTGCCAGACTACCGTTATCGGGATTTAGAACGAGAAATTGACTTAATTGAAGAAGTGGCGCGACTGTACGGATACGATCGCTTTGTCGATACTTTGCCAGCAAAAACCGCAGCCGGAGGATTATCCTTTGAGGAAACTATCCAGCGTCGGCTGCGGGAAGCTTTTCGCGCAGTGGGTTTGACGGAATTAGTCCAGTATTCCTTAGTTAAACCAGAATTAGCGGAAGTTGTCCTCGCTAATCCCCTTTTTGTCGAGTATTCTGCTTTGCGGACTAATCTCCTCGACGGTTTAATCGAAGCGTTTGAGTATAATCAGTCTCAGGGTAACGGTTCCTTAAATGGCTTCGAGATCGGGCGAGTTTTCCGCCTAGAATCGGATAATATCAACGAATACGATGCAATTGCCGGTATTTTCGGCGGTGATTTCTTCCCTGCTGGACGTTGGCTGCGATCGGGTAAAGAGGTAGCCATGACTTGGTACGAAGCAAAAGGGATTTTAGAAGCAGTATTTGATCGCCTTTCGCTGACAGTAAGCTACGAAAAAGATGCCGAAGATGCACGTTTTCATCCCGGACGAACAGCATCTTTATGGATTGGCAAACAACGCCTAGGTATATTCGGTCAACTACACCCGCAATTGCGTCAGCAAAAGGGATTAATTGAGGCAGTTTATGCCTTTGAAATCCAGTTCCCGATCCTGTTAGCAACTCTTAGCGATAGTGCCAAAATTACCCCGCGTTTACAGGTCTATTCTACCTATCCGGGGGCAGCGAGAGATATCGCCTTCTTTGTTTCCACAGATATACCCGTAGATAGATTGACAAAAACTATCAAAAATGCTGGGGGGAATCTCTTAGAAAAAGTCGAATTATTCGATCGCTATCAGGGGCAGAATGTACCAGAAAATCATTGTAGTTTGGCCTTTAGTTTAGTCTATCGTGCCAGCGATCGAACTTTAACCGATGAAGAGGTGGAACCCTTAATGACAAAAGTGCGAGAAGCTTTAGTTAAACAGTTCCAAGTTTCTTTAAGAAGTTAAATTCAGCGATCAGTTAACAGTTATCAGACATTGACTTTATAAGTCTGTTGCTAATCCTGAAACATCTTCGCTAGTCGCCACCCCATCTTGCAGGCTGTATTAACGAGTGTATAATAGGCCTTATTTGTTGTCTATTGATCAAGTTATCCAAAGACGTTAATTTAAAAAATTGAGGTCAGGGGAGTTGGTTGGGTTGGTTTTGTGTTAAAATCGGGTCAGGTGTGTCTTAATTAATAAAACTTAACAAGACAATGAATACTTCGACCACTTTTCAAGAAATCGCCGCCGAAATTCAATTATTTGATAATATTGAACAAAAAGAACAATTTATTTTTGTAGTGGGTGCTTTAGTTTCTCGTATCATCAGTCTTCATAAAGCCGCAGAAGTCATAGAAATGGCTCCAGAAATATTCTTGAAAATTTTAGAATTAATCGGAATCGATTTTTCTTATCTTATTAGGGAAGACATAGATAGAGAAAAAATTGTTAATCTCTATGAAAATTGTTTTTAATTCTTCTCCTTTACTCTCTACCAGTAAACAAAAACGCACGAAACAAAAAATTCTAAATAACTGAAAATGCTTCAAGAAATCCATCTTAAAAATGTTAGCCCTGCCTCAGAGATTGACCTAGAATGCGCCTCTCGACTTAATATATTAACAGGAGACAACGGCCTCGGTAAAACTTTTTTGCTGGATATTATTTGGTGGTGTATTAACAATAAACAAGGACAAAACCCTGTTAGTAGTTATCAAAAAAGAAATCGAACAATAGAAATAGACCCTCATATTTCAGACAGAAACAATAGTTTAAATATTTATTGTCGTGTTGATGGGGGCTTTTCTATCTATGTACCCTACAAAGAAAAAGCTTTTAAACTTTCTTCAACAGAAGTTTGGTATGGTCGAAAAGTCAAAAATAAAATTATTTCCTATGGTTTGCTTGAAGATTGGATTAAGTGGCAAAATCAACCCAACCAATCAAATATTAAATTATTAGCTGAAATTATTCAAAAACTTTCTGCAAAAAATGAGCAGATAAAAATTGGTGAACCCACACGAATGTCTTTAGATGATATTCGAGGTATTCCAACGATAGAACTTCCTTATGAAACAATTCCTGTTACTGAAGCATCGGCGGGAATTCAACGGATTCTAAGCCTAGCTTATATGTTAGTTTGGATGCAGTCAGAAAATTTAATTACTGCTCAACTATTTGGAAGAATTCCAGCCCGTCAACTGATTTTTTTAATGGATGAAACCGAAGCGCATTTACACCCTCGTTGGCAACGATCAATCCTACCCGCAATTTTGACTGTCTTAAAAGAATTAGAACCGATTATTGATATTCAACTCTTTATTACTACCCATTCTCCTCTGGTCTTGGCTTCAGTTGAACCCTTATTTGATCAAGAAAAAGATAAATTATTTCTATTTGAACTTAATGACAATCAAGTAACCTTAAATGAAATTACCTGGGCAAAACAAGGTGATGTGATTGGTTGGTTAACTTCAGAGGTTTTTGGACTTAAACAAGCCCGTTCTCAAGAAGCAGAACAAGCAATAGAAGCCGCCCAAGCTTGGATGAGAAAAGACGATATGACCCAATTTCCAGAAAACTTAAGAACCAAAGAAAAAATTCATCAACAATTACTTAAACTCTTACCTGGTCATGATCCCTTTTTCCCCCGTTGGATAGTCAGAATGGAGGCTGATGATTAAATGCAGAAATTTATTCCGATTCCTGAACCTACCGAGTTTGATCAAAGATGTCGTCAAAGAGGAAATACTTGGTTAGCCGAAAATCCTGCTGCAAAACGCCCCAGAGATTACTGGTCTCCTTTTAGGGCAGATTGAGCACAAGGATTTAATAACTTATGTGGCTATTCCGTTATGTATGACCCTACCGCCACTGTTGATCACTTTTTATCTTTTCATAATTACCGTCATTTAAGCTATGAATGGTCTAATTATCGCTATGTAGCAAATTGGATTAATAGTAGCAAAAAAAACCTAGATGATTGCCTACTTGATCCCTTTGAAGTTGAAGATAATTGGTTTGAAATTTTGTTACCATCGTTACAATTAGTGTTAACCGATAGCGTCCCTGATAATCAACGCCAAAAAGCTGAATTTACTCTGCAACGTCTAGGCTTAAATTACGATGAAAGAATACTACGCCAACGGGAAGAATGGTTTAGAATGTATGAACAAGGTGAAATCACCCTAGAGGGATTAGCAAGAAAAGCTCCTCTCATTGCCCGTGCTATTGAAAAGCAACAGGAAATCTCTTAAATCCTAGAGAAACAGAAAAACATTAGTGCGATGCCGAAGGCACTGCGTAGCAGTACGCCGATCTTCTAGGTTGGGTTGAGGCACGAAACCCAACATGATCAACTATTAATTTATTTGGTTGGTGTTGGGTTGCACTTTGTTTAACTACATTTTGGCAATAAAGAGGCGATTAGGGTTGATAAACGGCGAACGCTAATCTTGTAAGCTTTAAAAAGTGCTATCTAAAAAACTAAACAAACTATAATTAAAATTACTGCAAAAATTTAGAGAGTAAAGAAGGAAATATGACAGAAATAGTTTTTTTAGTGGAAGATGCACCAGAAGGGGGATATACAGCAAGGGCATTAGGCGAGTCTATTTTTAGCGAAGCCGATGATTTACAATCTTTACGAGAAATGGTAAAAGATGCCGTTAATTGTCATTATGATGATAGGGAAAATCGACCTAAAATTATTCGTTTACATATTGTTATGGTTATTGATTTTTGCTTTTTTCAAATAATGCTTCTTCAATTAGAAAATCAAGTTTTCCAGCTATGGAATCTTCCTCAATTTGTTTTTCCCATTGTTGATCGTCTAAATTATTGATCCAATTTCTTAAATACAAAAATTCATCAGAAGTAAGGCTTTCAATTTCCGCTTGAATTAATTGTAACTTTGTCATCTTAGTATCTTTCCACAACAATAGTTCAAATTTGAGTTTTATATTATCATTTTTTCTGTAAAAATGGCAAGTTGCGATCGCATTTGGCAGAATATTGGAAGGGCGATCGCTTTTCTGATCGGCTGCATTAACAAAGTATAATGCGCTTTATTTGTTGTCTATTGATAAAATGATCCAAAGACGTTAATTTAAAAGATTGACGTGAGGCAGTTTGTTGGGTTGGTCTTGTGTTAAAATTAAGCTGGAGTAAATTCTAATCCCCGATTAAAATTTCAACAGAACAATCACCATGAACTTTTATACCGTTATTCTGAGAAAAAGTGCAGATTATTGGGTTTCATTATGTCTTGAAAATGGATTAGTTGGACAGGGAGAAACTCAGGAAAAAGCTATTGAGAAACTAAAAGAGGCGATTGAATCTTTTGGGGAGATTTATCATGATCAAGCCAATATCTATACCAGTCCTATTCCTATAGACGAACTTCATGAGTTTTTAACTGTGGGAAATTCTGAAACTCCCGAAACTTACGAACTCAGAAAAGTTTATGCCTAAAAATATTCCTTCTCTTCAACCCAAAGCACTAATCAAAATTCTTGAAAAAGGAGGCTGTCAATTTGATCGAGAAGGAAAAGGTGATCATCGTTTATATTGTAGAGCATTGTATAATCAACGTCGAATCGTTCCTATCGATATAGGTGCAAAAGAAATGTCCCCTGCTTATGTTTTACGAATTTTTAGACAATTTGGTTTTACAGATGAAGAAATAGAACATTTATTAAAATAAGTCCTTGAATCCGTTTGTTAAAACCAAGAAGATAGCTATCCTAGTACGCTCTATTTTAATTTTATTTTCAAGAGCTAAAATAAAGTAATAGCTAGTTTTTTAAGGTACATTAACGTGAGAGTAAAACCCTCAATTGCTTGTTATAAATTGATTTAATGATTAATTTTAACCCAGTCATCGCAGAGGAATTAGCCACCCTTTTCAAGGGGGGTGGGGGGATCAACAACCTTTCAATTTCAGCACAAACCCCCTCAAAATGATTCATCGACCGCTCATTAGTAAAGCGAACAACCGTCAAACCATAAACCTCTAGAATTTTAGTTCTTTCAAGGTCATATTCTTGACCTTCGTCGGTAAAATGACTATCACCATCAATCTCAATTACTAACCGACAAGAAGCACAATAAAAATCAACAATAAAGTTATCAATTTGTCTTTGTCTCAAGAAACGAGGTTTAAGAAAACGTAAATACTCTTGCCAAAGTTTTTTCTCTGGGATTGTTGTATTTTTGCGTAATTCTTTCGCTCTGGCAACTAATTTTTGATTATAAGGTAAGTGAAAATCTGATTTATTTAATAGCATTTGATCCCCCCTAACCCCCCGTAGAAAGGGGGTAATTTTAGATAATTTTAGTGCGATACTAGAGACACTGCATAGCAGCACATTTATATTGTAAAGTCTATTAACAAATAGTACACTGAGATTGCTCTTTAGGATAAGGCTTGTAGTGCGATCGCTTTTCTGGTTGGGTGCATTAACAAAGTATAAGGGGCAGGGGGGATCGAAAGCAAAATCGATCTTCTATTTAATTAGAACCACTCACTTAATCCTTTTGCCGCTCTCAACCCTAGGTAAGTAATTATGCCAGTTAAGAAAGCGGCACGTTTGACCCCCCCCTAACCCATAAATTGTCATATATTTTAATTGTGTGAGGAGTGAGAAGAAAGCAAAGTCCTTGGGGTCGAAACACGGCAAGACTCCCAAGGGCTTTTCCATGTCTAGGGAACAGTTGTCAGTCATGAACCAGCCTCAAGAGCGAGAACCTTTTGCCAGTTTAGTTTTATATCATCTCTTTAAATGGTCGATCGTTAGCCCAACCCTACACGGCTATTTTCGCGGTCGCGTTTACGGAGTGGAAAATGTCCCCCGGCGTCATCCTCTGATTATCGTCTGCAATCACGCCAGTTACTTCGATCCACCTCTATTATCCTGTGCCGTGCGTCGTCCCGTAGCTTATATGGCTAAAGAAGAATTATTTACCATTCCGATTTTAAAACAGGCGATCGCTGTTTATGGGGCCTATCCCGTCAAACGCGGCAGTGGTGATCGCGGGGCAATTCGGGCGGCGATGGCAGCCTTAGCAGCGGGCTGGGCAGTGGGATTGTTTCTGGAGGGAACCCGCACCGAGGACGGATTGATCCATCAACCAAAACTGGGCGCGGCGATGATTGCCGCTAAAGCGGGAGTTCCCCTGTTACCCGTCAGTTTGTGGGGGACAGAAAAGATTTTTCAAAAAGGCTCTTCTTTTCCCCATAGTATCCCCTTAACTATCCGCATCGGGGAAGTGCTGCCGCCACCGATTTCTAGCAAAAGAGAAGCTTTACAGGCAGTTACCGAGCGCTGTGCCGAAATTATTAACGGATTACACGCCCTCGGACGCTAAATCTTAGTAGAAAACGGGTTTCTCGGAGAAACCCGTTTTCTGTGCGTTACTCAACGGATTTAGTCTTAGATTTCTTTCCCCGACACTTTCAAGTCAGGAATCTAGGCTAAAATTGGCATAACTCGACCATCGCCTCGATCATGTTCTTTTTTGTCCTCGGCTTCAATCTAGGCTTAACTTTATTTAATTGCTTTTTAGTCTGGAAATTGTGGCAATTGCGGCGGATTTTAGGGCGAGTGACCAAAATTTTAAACCGGGTGGAACGACGTTTATACCACATTTTTTACCCCGCTCCAGGATATATTATCATCGCCGGGGCGAAAACCTATCATCTCAGACAAAACTATCAACGTCTCTGCGGACAGATACAGATACTGCAATCCCTATTCTTGACCTTCTCCCTAATTATCCGTTACTGGCAGCGTCAATCCCGTCAACGCCGTCGCCTGTGGTCGCTAAAATTGAGCAAAATCTCTAGCAACTAAGCAGCTAACAGCGATCGCCAACCAAAGTAATACACAAGTACGAGTTAAATGCCAAGCCTGTTCGACGGTTTTGACAGTAATCGGGTTGAGGTTATCGCCCAATAAAGGTTTTTCGACAATCTGGCCCAGGTATTGATTTTTCCCCCCCAATTGCACCCCCAAAATCGCCCCATAGACGCATTCACTCCAACCGGAATTAGGACTAGGATCCCGACGGGCATCGCGCCAACAAATGCTTAAAACCCGCCCCGGCCGGCCTGAAATTAGGGCGAGAGTTAAGACTGTCAAACGACAGGGTAGCCATGTCAAAATATCCTCGCTTTTGGCACTAAACCAGCCAATATGGGTGTAGGGTGGCCGACGATAGCCAATCATCGAATCGAGGGTACTAGCAGCTTTATAAGCGCAAGCGAGGGGGACTGGCCCCACCCCCAGAAAAGCACCGAGAAGGGCATAAAAAAGCGGCGCGGTAACTCCATCCACACCATTTTCACTGACGGTTTCTAAGAGGGCGCGGAGGATTTCTTCCCGTCCGAGATTATCTGTGTCGCGACCAACGTATAAACTTAGTTGGCAACGAGCTAAGGTGATATTTTCAGCTTGTAAAGGTGCGATGACTGTTTCGGCAGCCCTGCGTAAACTTCTACCGGCTAAACAACTAGCCAAGAGAATCACTTGTACTAGGCAACTCAGCAGCAAATTGACCTGACCTAACCATTGGATTCCTAGCCAAGTTAAGACCCCAGCCAAGATAATTAAACCTAGTCCCAGAATTATGCCCGCTAAACGTTGCCGAATTTTTTCCTGCGTCCAATTCAGGATAACTTTGCTGGCAACAGCAATAATCGCCCCCATCACCTGCACTGGATGAATCCATCCCCAAGGATCGCCCACCAGATAATCTAAAACCGCCCCTAATACTAAAATGATCGCCGTTGCCGTTTCCTTCACAATTACTCCCTTTTACCATCGATATCCCGAATTTTCTCAATATTGTCTTCCCAGTTAGCTCCATCAAAGAACTGGATCTGAAAATCTTCCAAGACATTGCCATCCAAACAGCGCAGGTTTATATCTATAGCGTCAGGATGGGAGCGGGGACGATAGAAAGGATGAATACCACAAACACGACAAAAATAATGTTGGGCTGTGTGGGTATTAAATGTATAGGTACTTAAGAAATCTTCACCGCTTAGGAGGGTAAATTGTGCTGAGGGAACAATCAGATGCAAAAAGCCTTTTTTCTGACAAATCGAACAATTACAGTCTAGAGCTTGATCATGTTTGATCGCCACTTGAAAACGGATCGCTCCACAGTGACAACCTCCCCCATAAATCTTTGCTTGAGTTGTTCCTGTCATAACCTCTAAACTACTAAACGATAAAGCTGGTTTCCTCTCCCCTAGCGGCGATCCAGCTACGGGCATCGTAGTATAAATCGGCTAAGGTAATCTTCCCCAGGGCCTCTTTTAATTTCTCGTGTAGGTGTTTCCAGATAGTAAATGTCACCCAATCTTCTGCCTGTTCGTCCCTGGGATGATAACCTGATAATGGCTCGATCGTCTCTCCCACTGCCTCCAAAATTTGCCCCAACGAGATACGATTTGCCGGCCTAGCCAACTGATAACCCCCTTGCGATCCCCGAAAGGAACGAACTAACCCCGCTCGGCGCATTTCTATCAGCAATTTCTCTAGATAAGCAGCCGGGATATCTTGACGCAGGGCGATCGATTTTACCGATACGGGAGTTCCCCTCGGTTGTAAACTAAGATCCAGCAAGGCTTTAACACTATAGTGACCCCTAGTTGTTAGCTTCATTATCCCTCATTTTTACCTCTTGATCTCTATCCTACCCCCTGCTCTCATTGATGAGAGAAAGGCTAACCTCCCTTACCCCGGCATCTCGATCAACATTGATAAATTCTGTTAAGATTTCGATCGAGAGATAGAGTGTAATCCATTACAATCAATTTCCTCAAGCAAGTGATAATTTTTAGTTTATACCGTGTAAGATGAGTGTAGAGAGCAATCGTAACCCGATTGTTTCTGGTCAGGGGGAGCAATTCTCCTCGACTGGCCTTGATGACCCTAACCTTTACTTATCTACCGCGAACTTAAATGAACAAAACTACTAATCCAGAACCCCTGACCGGCCTCGAACTAATTGAGAAAGTTAAACAGCTAGGCAACCTCAGCAAAGAGGAAAAAGCCCGGGAATGCGGCTACTATACCATGACAAAAAATGGTATTGAACGCGTTAATATGATGAAATTTCTCAATGCTTTGATCGATGCCGAGGGAATTGACTTAGATAGCAGTGCCAATGGTCACGGACGAGGTGGGCGCTCGGCCAGCTACCGGATCAGTGTCCAATCTAATAATAATCTCCTGATCGGTTCGGCCTACACCAAAAAAATGGGACTTAAACCGGGAGATGAATTTGAAATTACTTTGGGGAGAAAACATATTCATCTCAAGCAAGTTGGCGCCAGCGACGACGACGAATAGCAATAATTAAGGAGAAAGCCTTTTCACTCTCTCCTTGCTATGAGATAAGCTCTTGTCTATCTCAAGGTCGCGATTCATCTCCCGTTAAACCGCGTATCAGTTAACGGGAGATGAATCGCGACCAGAATGAAACTAACGCGGTAGCGTTGCCACTTTCGGGGAGTTTTGGTTCTCGACGTATTTTTTTAGTTGTTCGATGGTAACGTCGCCACAACTAGCCACAAAATAAGCTCCCGTCCAAAAATAGGGTTTGTTGTCGAAATACTTTGCCGCTAAGTAGGGTTTGCGGCAAAAAGTTTTTCCTCGGGGCAGGGTGTGGGGTGTAGGGTGTGGGGTGTAGGGTTTTACCCATTTTCAGGTGGTCAATTACCTAATTTTCAGGGAAAAAGTCCCTGAATTTTCCCCCTGATCACTTCACTGCGGGATCCGGGACTTTTAGATTGACAAAAAGTCTAAAAGTCTTACCCAACAAGGTTTTTAGATTTATTCAGCAGACCCTAATTAAGCGACTACTAACTGTTTTAAGGTTAGCGATTAGTTTGGATAAAGCGATGTCAGGCTTGTAATCGATAATTAGGTGAACGTGATCCGATTCACCGTTGAAATCAAGCAACGCGCTTTCCCATTTCGTGAGCGTTGACGCTCCCGATTTCTTTAAGTCGGTCTAAGATTTCATTGTTAATAGCTTTTCGCCGGTATTTGATGACAAAGACTACATGAGCGGTAAGTCTATAAACTCACCGTTCGCTCATTTTTGGGAGTAAGATGGGGTCAAAGATATTGAAAAGCTTACCCAGCAAAGGATTGAGCGACTCGGACTGACGAGGTTTTATCCCGAAGCAAAGTAGTCAGTCGTATAAATGGCTTCTGGGATATTCATTAACCTCAAGATTTGCTGTTGTATATTATTAAGACAAGAGACTTCCCTTTCTCCATCTCGATGGATGTATAAAGTGATGTTTCTAAAAGCCTTTAACATCTTTTCGGCAGTAGGATGGTCAGTTGCGCGTTTAGGGTTTCCGTCATAGAGTCCAGCTAAACTAGATTGAGATTGATGTAATTGACGACGAACCACAAATTCCATTAAAGTAAAAAGTCTCAAAGCAATGGTTAATAAAAACATTAAACCCTTAATTTTTTCCTCATCTTTGAAATAGATGGGTAAGGCAGATAAACGCCCTTTTTTAAAGCGATGAAATCCCCTTTCAGGTTGCCATTGTTCTTTGTAAGCTGACACAGCTTCTATCAAAGATAATCGTTCTTTTTGGGCCTTGGTTACATATAAGCGCCAACCAGCTAGTGTTTTAAAAGACTCGATTTCAGCCGATAAAAGTGCATAGTTGAGAATTAAATGGGTTTGACGAACTCGGCGATAGGATGATTCTTCACTGCGACTTCCACGACCTTTATAGACCTTATTATAAGTAATCTTTGTCTCAATTGAGTATTCAATATATTTCGTTAAACGATAATTTGTGAAAACTTCTTTTATTTTTTGTTCTAATACTTTTTCATCTTTGCCTGACCTTTTTTGTCAGGAGATTAAGGCTTGTTCTCCTTTAGCTAAACGAGTTTCTAAGTTCTTGATTTGACGCCCTGCTAAGGCATTCGATTTGATGGCCAACCATCTTTCTTCCCATTGATATTTTTCCTCAGTTTCCGGAGCAATCCAAATACTTCCCAAGGGAACTTCAAAACCCCATCCGATTTCTTCTGACTTGGATTCTTGTTCATCTTTTTCTACGATTTTAACCACTTCTGTTGGGGGATTATTTACCCAATCTGCTAAGATTTGGGGACGAGGTTGAGTCATCGCTAAGGGGAAACAATAGATTCCTCCTTCGGCTTGGATTTTGGCTCGATTTTCCCAGGTTGAGGCTTTAGAATCGGCTAAATAGAGGAATTCTCTGTGACCGAGGATTGCGGACATTTTTCTCCACGTTGGTACATATTCTGCTTCCTCCCCTCCATTTCCCGCTAAAGTTGCTCCCAATAAAGGCATTCCTAACGGGTCTAACGTTGCCAACATTTGGCGGTATTGTCTTAAATCAGGTCTTTTATCTTTACTATACCCAAATTTAATCAGAGATTCCTCTTCAAAAGACCTCTTGCATAAATCCGAAAACAAACGATAGAAACAATAATGGGAGGGACTTTCAGTTAATTATTTATTAGTAGTTGATAATCTTCAAAAATGTTGCTGTACAAGGATCGACTTA
>SFAU01000181.1 GCA_007096045.1 Microcystis novacekii Mn_MB_F_20050700_S1
AACCTAGGGACGGGAACGGGAAACGATACCATCAACTATTCCGTGAGCTTACGCAATTACGAAAATATTAACACGGGTGCGGGAAACGATACCATCAACCCTGGACGTGGAAGAGATACAGTCGATGGGGGAGAAGGAAATGACCTCTTAATCGTTGACTATTCCAGTAACCTCTATGAAGGAACCCCTACTATCCCTAGTGGTTTTTTGGGTGATGCTATCAATCCTAACGGTGCTGGAGGATGGAATGGTCGCTATGGTGCCTACACCAGAAGCGATAGTGACCATGACTTTGTTAACTTCAGCAATATCGAACGTTTCCAAATCAAGGGGACTAACTTTAATGACACCTTTGACCGAGGGGGTTATGGAGTCTTTAACATTGATGGGGGTTGCTGACTTTAGTAGTGAGACTACGGGTTTAACCGTTGATAACAGTGGCATCACCTTAACTCAAGCTAACGGCAATGTGGTCAAAAATGTGGAGGTGTTCGCTAACCTAGGGACGGGAACGGGAAACGATACCATCAACTATTCCGTGAGCTTACGCAATTACGAAAATATTTAATCGTTGACTATTCCAGTAACCTCTATGAAGGAACCCCTACTTATCCTGGAGGAATTGGGAGTTTTATCAATCCTAACGGTTTTGGCGGATGGAATGGCGCGTTTGCTGCCTACACCAGAAACGATGGTGACTATGACCGAGTTGACTTCACCAATATCGAACGTTTCCAAATCACGGGGACTAATTTTAATGATTCCATCAATACAGGCGATGGGGACGACATCATAACAGGGGGGATGGGGAATGACACCCTTAATGCCAGGAATGGCAATGACATCCTCATTGGGGTTGATCCCAATAGCAGTAACCCAGGACGGGGAGAAATCGATTCTTTCACCGGCGGGTTAGGGCGCGATCGCTTTATCCTGGGAGATGTCACTTGGCTCGGTTACGATGATGGCGATAGCACCCTAGCGGGTAACAACGATTACGCCCAAATAACCGACTTCAACCCCACAGATGACATTATTCAGCTACGGGGAACGAGTAGTAACTATCTGCTGACGGTATCGGGGACTGATACTCAACTTTACCTCGACAAACCCGGCACAGAACCCGATGAACTCATCGCGATTCTCCAAAACCGAACAGGATTAAGTCTAACGGCTAGTTACTTTAATTATTTTTCCGCTCTTCCCAACATTACCCTCGCGGTTAACCCTGCCAGCGTCAACGAAGACGGAACCACTAACCTAATTTACACCTTCACCCGGGATGGTTCCCTGACCAATCCCTTAACCGTTAATTACAGTATCGGGGGAACGGCAACTAACGGGACAGATTATGGCAATATCGGCACAAGCGTTACTTTTGCCGTCAATTCAGCCACAGCTACTGTGACTGTTGACCCTACGGCGGATACCACAATAGAAAGTGATGAAACCGTTGACATAACCCTAGCGAGTGGCACAGGATACACCATTGGTACAACCACCGCCGTCACAGGAACCATCCTCAACGATGATTTTCCCAGTATTACCCTCGCGGTTAACCCTGCCAGCGTCAACGAAGACGGAACCACCAACCTCATTTACACCTTCACTCGCACGGGTTCCTTCGCCAATCCTTTAACCGTTAACTACACCATCGGTGGGACAGCAACTAACGGGACAGATTATGGCAATATCGGCACAAGCGTTACTTTTGCCGCCAATTCAGCCACAGCTACTGTGACTGTTGACCCTACGGCGGATGCCACAGTAGAAAGTGATGAAACGGTCGCCTTAACCCTAGCGCCTGGAACAGGATATAGAATTGGGACAACCACCGCCGTTACGGGAACCATTCTGAATGATGACCCCGCACCTGCTACCGCCCTTTCTATCAACGACATCACCGTGATTGAGGGCAAAGATGCCCAGGCGATCCTCACCGTCAGCCTCAGCAGTCTTAGCAGTAAATCCATCAGCGTCAACTACACCACTGCTCCGATTAACGCAACTGCAAACAGTGATTACACTTCCCAAACAGGGACTCTCACTATTGCTGCCAATTCCAGTATAGGGACTATCTTCATTCCTATCCTCAATGACAACCTCAACGAAGTCGATGAGGCCTTTACTGTCACCCTTTCCAATCCCATCAATGCGACCCTCAGTGCTGACTCAGTAGGCGAAGTTATCATCACCGATACTTGGCAAAGTAATATAACTCGCACGTTACCCAGTGGAGTAGAAAACCTGCGACTGATCGGTAATAACCCCATCAATGGCACAGGTAACGCAGGCAATAACGTTCTCACGGGCAATAGCGCCAATAATACCCTGGCTGGGTTAGCAGGAAATGATACTTATGTCTTTACTGCCAATAGCCCTTTAGGTCTGGACACTATCAGCGAAACTACAACAGGAGGCATCGATACCCTCGACCTTTCTGGTACGAACAATCCAATTCGCCTTAATTTGGGCAGCATCACCAACCAAACTGTTGTTACCGGCAATCTAACCCTGAAATTATCCGCTGTCAATGTCATTGAAAATGCGTTTGGTGGCAGTGGTAATGACCGGATTACGGGTAATAGTCTCAGTAACGCTCTTAACGGGGGCGCGGGCAATGATACCCTGAGTGGGGGTGCAGGCAATGATATCCTGACAGGTAATCAGGCAGATGATATTCTTGTTGGAGGCGTGGGTAATGACGGATTTAATTATCTGACGGGAAGAGTCTTTATGGCCAGCGATATCGGACTCGATACCCTGACCGACTTTACCCCTAACGCCGATAAATTGAGCCTGAGCAAAACCACCTTTAGCGCCCTAACCAGCACCGTCGGCAATGGCTTTAGTCAAGCCACGAATTTCGCCATCGTAGAAGATGATGCCCTCGTCGAAACCAGCGCCGCTTTTATCGTCTATAGCAGTAACAGCGGCAGCCTCTTCTACAATCAAAACGGGAGTGCGATCGGATTGGGAACAGGAGCCGAATTCGCAGTTTTAGTGGGGAGTCCAGCGCTAACCGCCAGTGATTTTACCCTAGTCGCCTAGGAAATAACTGCTGTGATCAAGTGCTAAAGTAAACAAAAGCGGTGCTGGCCGCTTTTTCAGTCTTCTTCATGCAGTGTGAGTCATTTGTGGAACATCAACGGCAGATGCACAGCCGCTGTGGACAGGATAACGCCCAAAGTGCTTTTTGTCAAAAAAACTTTTTTTTTGCAATAAAACTACACAAAAAAAAGATCATCGTTATGGGTGAAATTGACTCATTTACCCGTCTTCATGAGGATTACCTTCTAGGTGTGGCAAGGGTTTCAACTGTTGCTGCCCAAAAAAGCACAAAATAACCCATTATGAAATTCTATCAAATCGCTGTTACCATTGGAACATCGTCGTTAAATAAAAATCTTTCTCAATTAATTCTTAAGAATTTATAAATATTGCGAAATGTTAATTTAAATATTCTCAAGTTTTTGGAGTCAGTAGATAATTTTTGCTTATCTTTGACCAACATTGGGTTAGGAGTCAGGAGTCGGGAGATAGGGTGATAGGGTTTTGGGGTTTTGGGGTGTTAGGGTTTTAGTTGAAATTCCCCCACTTCCCCACTTCCCCACCTCCCCACTTCTCCACTTCCCCACTTCTCCACTTCCCCACTTCCCCACCTGCCCCCCCCGATGTCGGGGGGGTTGGGGGGGTCACACCCCACACCCTACACCCCACTGTGCAAGAAGATTATTTTCTGGAGAATAAAACGTAAAAACAGGGAATAATAAACAGAGTTAACAGAGTTGCTAAAGACAAACCCGAAAAAACGACAATTCCTAAAGGTTGCAGGAATTCTCCCCCCTCTCCCAATCCTAAAGCGAGGGGAAATAAACCTAAAACCGTGGTCACGGTAGTCATCAAAATCGGTCGTAAACGTTGGGGAGCGGCCTTTAAAATGGCTTGTAGTCGAGTAAAACCGAATTCTTGCCGCAATTGATTGGCTAATTCCACCATAATAATCCCGTTATTAACCACAATGCCCACCAATAACACCACCCCGACGATGACAATGGCATTAATCGGGGTTTTGGTCAAATATAGTCCAAAAATTCCCCCCGCTAGAGCCAAAGGAACGGTTAACATAATCACCAAAGGGTCTATGAGCGAGTTATACTGGACGGCCATGACTACAAAGACTAAAAATACCGATAAACCCGCTAATAAACCCAAAGAACCCTGAATTTCTTGATTAGACATGGCAGCAGCACTGGGTAAAATGCTGATACCATCGGGTAAGGGAGTGGAATTTAAAACCGATTGTACCCCTGCGAGTGCGTCACTTAATTTCGCACCCTCGACTAAACTGCCGATAATAATAAAAACTTGACGCTGATTAATTCTCTGGATGACTGCTGGGGTTTTTCCCCCTTCAATCCTGGCGATATCTGCTAATTTTAAGTCTTCTTGTCTATTGACAAAAATAGGTATTTGTGAGATGTCACTAATTTTTTGCCGTGAGTTGGGGTCCAATTGCACCCGGATATCGATTAATCTTTCTCCCCGTTGCAGTTGGGTGGGGATTGATCCTTGAATAGCGGTCCTTACCGTTTGTCCCACTTCCAGGGTACTCAACCCCAAACTATTTAAGCGCGTCCAATCGGGTTTAATCTGGATTTCTGGTTGTCTGGGGTCAGCATCGGCACGAAAACGCACACTAGGAACTTTTTCATCGAGAATACTGAGGATTTCTTCACCAGCTTGCTCTAAAGTTTTCCCATCGCGTCCCTGTAACATCACATCCACGTCAGCACCGACGGAGGGAGAGTTATTAAGAATAATACCGCGCACTTGACCGGGGGTGAGACGCAAACGCACGTTAACGAGGTTTAATTGCTCTAGTGCTTTGCTCATGCGTTCGATATATGCTTCTGTATTAGTGCCTTGTTTGAGATTAATCGTACTAGAAGCACGCAAAATATTTTCATTGGTAGTTGTGCCAAAAAGAGAACCGCCACTGGTAGTAAAAACATACTCAGTTTCCGGTTGTGATAATAAAATCTTTTCTACTTCCCGCATCACCTGACGGTTAGCATTTAAATTGGTACCCGGGGGAAATTGAGCAAAAAGGTTCACCTGTCCGGTTTGAATACGACTAAAGACTTCTTGAGGGATATATTGCCAGAGATAGAAACTACTTCCCCCTAAAATTAAAAAGGCCAGTAGGATAACAGGTATTCTGTAGTGGATGATTTTAGCTAAAAAACGACCGTAGAGAATGGTTAAACCTTCTAGACGTTGACTAAAGACTCTTAAGAGCCAAAATCGATGGATACCACGGTCAACCCGCATATTTAACAAACGACTGGCCAACATAGGAACAACGGTTAACGCACAGAGGAGAGAAGCAGCCACAGCAAAACTGATAGTGAGGATAATCTCGTTAAACAGCAGGGAAATAAAACCACCCAGTAATAAAAATGGCAGGATAGAGACGAGATTAGTCGCAGTGGAGGCCACTAAAGCAGATTCTACCTCTTGGCTGCTATTCCGGGCAATTTCTAAAAAATCTCGCTTATTTTGGTTTTGATTAACTTTGAGGGCAATATTTTCCAGCATGACAATGGAATTATCCACCACGATACCCACCCCTAGGGCCAATCCTCCCAAACTAAACACATTTATCGATAACCCGAATAACTTCATACAGATGATTGCGACCAGGGTAGAAAGAGGAATCGCTAGGGTAATGATAAAAGTCTGTCGCAGGGAACCGAGAAAGACGAATACAGTCAATCCTGCTAGAATTGTCCCTGCTAGTCCCGACGAAACCACGTTATTAACCGCATTTTGGATAAATACAGACTCATCGGTAGTGGGGACGACTTGCATCCCCTCAGTGATTAACCCGGATTTTTCTAATTCGGCAATGCGTTTTTTCACCCCTTCTACCACAGCAATCGTGTTCGCATTCGGTTGTTTTTGGACGCTAACCCGCACGGCATTTTTTCCATTTAGGGTGACAAAAATTCTTTGTTCTTCTGTCCCATCGATAACTCTGGCCACATCCCGCAGATAGATTTTTTCTTCGGGATTATTACTATCGGTCAGTGCTAAATCTTGGATATCCGCTACGTTGTTAAATTTCCCCACTGCGCGGGTTAAAGGTTCCCCGCTTTCTCCCTCTAGTCGGCCCCCAGAGATGTCCTGATTACGTCTTTTTAGGGTGTCTAAAACCTGATTTAATCCCACCCCTAAAGATTCTAGTCGCTGCCGGTCAATATTAACTTGAATTTCTTCTCTAACTCCCCCAATCACATCTACTACTGCCACTCCTTCCACAAACCCTAATTCTCTACCCAATTCTTCATCAGCAAATAATCTTAAATCTTTTAGGGGTAGGGTATCAGAAACAAGAGCAAATTCATAGACGGGTAAACGAGAGGGTTCAAATTTGTTTAAGCGCGGTTCTTCAATAATATCGGGTAAATTTTGTCGGACACGATTAAAACTTTCGGTAGCTTCATTTAAAGCAACATTTAAATCTCCCCCCGGTTGAAAAAATAAATCTACTCGCATCCTTCCCTCGCGAGTTTCTGAATAAACTTGCACTACTCCCTCGGTGGCACTCATTCCTTCTTCCAGGGGTTTAGTTACTTCTTCGAGAATAACTTCCGGGGAAACTCCCGGTACATTCATCCTTAAACTAATGCGGGGATAAGTGATAGAAGGAAGCAAATCTACTTGTAAACGATTTAGAAAAAAAAGACCGATGATGATAACTGCTATAGTTAACATCAATACTCCTATGTGACGACGAATTGATAGACCGCTTAGGGAGATGTTTTCTGACATGATTATCTATGGGGGAGAGTGAGGAGTTAGGGGTTAGGGGTTGGGGTTTTAGGGTTTTAGTTGAAATTTCCCCATTTCCCCATTTCCCTGATCACTGATTAATTGTGCATAACTCGACCGAAACTCCATAATTTTTGATAATAATAACGACTGACGCTATCCTTATCATCGGTGAGTAGATTGATAGCGATACCATTATTACCTGTTTCTTTTCCTGAACTGTGAATATATTGATTATTACCTAGATATAAAGCCACATGATTAACTCTTTTATCACCAAAGAAAATTAAATCTCCTGGGAGTAATTCCTCTCGGTTTATTTTTTGACAAAAAGCCTCCTGTTGATAGGAATCCCTGGGCAACCAAATGCCAAAAGTGGCAAAAGTTGCCTGGATTAATCCTGAACAATCGTAATTAGGTGCAAGGGTTCCACCCCAGAGATAATGATTGGTACGGTTCATTGCTTCCTGAGTAAAAGTGATAATCTCAGGAATATGTTTTTCTATGTCTGAACGAGTTAGCGGAATTTTTTGATAAGCTGTGGCAGCTGCGGCGATCGCATTTAAATCTTCTAGGGATAACCAAGCTAAATAATTATCTTCTCTTAGCTGAATTTGTAGCCCTTTTTCGGTAATTTCTGGGGAAATAAATTTTAATTTTCTTCCCCGTTGTGCTTGGGTGGCTAACTCTTGACAACTGGGAGAATTGTAGAGATTTAAGTCTCTTAGACAGAGATATTCCTGGGTGGAAGATGGGGGAAGGGAGATGATTTGCATACAAAATAGATCAGAATTTATTGACAGAAAAAATGTCCTAATAGCCAAAATATAAGGGATTAAGTCGAGGATTTAATCAGAAAATAAATAAGGATCATAACCTTAATTTTGTTATCTTCAAGTTGACACCTCTCTTAATTCTTTCTATAACCCAACTGAATCCCCCCAAAATTATTAAACCTCTGGCATAATTAACTTTTCAGGCTTCAAAAAACGGCAAAAACAAGGATTAAATGGCATAAAATCTGTGAATAGAGCATTTAATTGACTATTATTCATTCTTAATTCTCCTGACTACCGACTCCTAACCCTAACAACAATTTTGGGTTTTTACAAGAAGTCTATGATAGCCAGTTCCTTAACAATATGTTACAATAACTGACGAGAGGGGAGTGACCGATATCTGGAACTTTTGGGCTAGAGATAGATTCTATCGATCAGCAGTCACATCCTAGAGTAAGCTTTTAATCAGATGTTGAGGTTAGTCCATGGCCAATGTTTCGGGGCGGTTTGAAAAGCAAGAATACAGCCAAAACTCAGAAAATACCGTCGCGGTGGTCAGTTCGGTCATGTCCGGTTTAAAAAAAGCATCTCCCCTGCAAAAGGGCTTATTTTGGGGAATAACCCTCAGTTTTACCGCCCTAGTTTCCGCCACTGTTGGGGCTGCTGTCGCTTTAATTAGTCCCTTACCCGCACCAATTGGGGCTATCTTCCAAAAAACATCTTTTCCCACCCAAACAGACATCCTTGAGGATCAAGCTTGGAATAGCTTAATCAATCAGCAGCTTTCTCGTCCTGTTAATATTTTAGTTATGGGCATCGATCGAGTTTTAGATGCCAAAAACAGCGACGATGTATTTAAAGGTCGCAGCGATACCATGCTCCTAGTGCGCTTCGATCCCAGCGATAAAACCGTGAGAATGTTGTCTATCCCTCGCGATAGCCGCGTCAGAATCCCCGGCCACGGTTTCACTAAAATCAACGATGCTAACGTTCACGGTGGACCGACTCTAGCGGCGGAAGTGGTCACTAATACTTTAGGGGATGTCACCGTTGATCGCTATGTGCGGGTGACTACCGATGCCTTTAAGGAATTAGTTGATTTAGTCGGGGGTGTAGAGGTTTATGTACCCGAACGAATGTATCATAAAGATGTCACCCAAAAATTAGAAATTGATTTACAAGAGGGTTGGCAAAATCTCAACGGCGACCAAGCAGAACAATTTGCCCGTTTTCGTAACCCGCAATACGGCGATATTGGTCGCGTACAAAGACAACAAATTTTATTAAAAGCACTCCAACAAAAGATTTTTAGTCCGACAATTCTCCCCAGTCTCCCGAAAGCAGTACAGGTTTTACAACAATATATCGATACGAACTTAAGCGTCGAGGAAATGCTGGCTATCGCTAATTTTGGCCGGGAAATTAAACAGGATGACTTAAGAATGATCCTACTCCCCGGCCGGTTTAATAGCCTAGATGAATACGATGGTCGCAGTTATTGGATTTTGAACCGTCGCGAAATTAGAACCATTGTGGCTAATAATTTTACCGATAACCACGCGGGGGGAGAAACCTCCGTTTATAGTCTGCGGATTGCCATTCAAAATGCCACCCATACCAAAGGTTTAGCCCGTCGTACTCGTAATTATCTGGCCAAACGGGGCTACACAAATGTTTATATTAGCGATGACTCCTCCCAAAAGCTAGAAACCACCGCAATTATTGCCCAAAAAGGTGATATTCAGTCCGCTAACCTCTTGAAAAATCAATTGCGAATCGGTAAAGTAGAATCATCCTCCACTGGTGCTTTAGACTCAGACCTCACTATTCGGGTGGGTGATGATGTGGCCCAGTTTCTCGACGCTCAACAGTAACAATGTTGAAAAATTTTTTCAGTCTGGTTTTAATTATTTTGCTGGCAATTCTTTGGCTACTTTTCGCGGCCCGTCCGGTGGCTTTGGCCCAAGATAAAACGATTAACTATAGTTTTGCCCAGCTGCAAGATCGGGATTTTTCCCATCAGGATTTGCGCGGAGGAGTTTTCGCAGCTGCCGCGATGCGGGGAGTTAACCTAGAAGGAGCCGATTTATCCTATAGCATTCTCACCGAGGCTGTCCTCTTAAAAGCTAACTTAAAAGGGGCTGATTTAACCGCATCTTTGGTAGATAGAGTTACCCTCGATTTTGCCGATTTAACTAATACTATTTTTACCGATGCGATCGCTACTCGCAGCCGTTTTTATGACACAATTATTACCGGGGCCGATTTCACTAACGCGGTAATTGATCACTATCAGGTCAAGTTAATGTGTGAACGGGCCGATGGCATTAATCCAGTCACGGGAGTGGCCACAAGGGATAGTTTAGGCTGTAATTAGCAATTCCGGGCAGATTCTAGCTGACGGCACAAAAATAGCTTACCTCCTATGGCGCTGCTATCTCGATCGAGACAGTAGGGATGTAGAATAAAAATACTGAGCGAGGCTAGAGAAAGGAGAGGGACTCTTGATAATCGTCATCGATAACTATGATAGTTTTACCTACAATTTGGTCCAGTATTTGGGAGAATTAGCGGCTGAGTTCCCGATCGCCTTGCCGATCGAGGTCTATCGTAATGATAAAATCGATCTGGCCACGATCGAACAAATGCGGCCGGATGGAATTGTCATTTCCCCCGGTCCTGGCCGTCCGGTCGAGGCGGGCATATCTCTGGAATTAATCGCCAAATTTGGCCCCCATTTGCCGATTTTGGGGGTCTGTCTCGGTCATCAAAGTATCGGTCAGGTATTCGGGGGGGATGTGGTCTCGGCCCCGGTCTTAATGCACGGCAAAACTTCCCCCATCTATCACAACAGTGAAGGGGTATTTCAAGGCTTAGAAAATCCCTTTACTGCCACCCGTTACCATAGTTTAGTGATCGATCGCTCCACCATGCCGGATAATTTAGAGATCACGGCCTGGGTGGAAGATGGTACGGTGATGGGAGTCCGTCATCGGGATTACCCCCACATTCAAGGAGTACAATTCCATCCCGAAAGTATTTTAACCACTGCTGGCAAGGAACTTTTAAGAAACTTTCTCCGATCCCTCTAGTGTTCACTAATCCCCAACCCCTGAAATTAACCTTAACTTGATTAATTCTGTATCTATATCTATGAAAAGGCGAGATTTTATCTTATCGGCGGGGGCAAGTTTCTTAACCGTGGGATTAGGCTCAGTTTTAGCGGAAACTAAACCGAAACCCACTGCCCCCCAAAAACCCGATGATTCCCTTTTAGTTCAATGGTTGGGTCATAGTTGCTTTTTGTTCACTGGAGGAGGGCAAAGAGTCCTCGTTAATCCCTTCCGGGCCATTGGTTGTACGGCGGGTTTTCCTTTGCCAAAAGTAGAAGCAGATATCGTTTTAATTAGTAGTCAACTCTGGGATGAGGGGGCCGCCGAGGGTTTACCTGGTAATCCGAAAATTTTGTTTGAGCCAGGGGCCTATGATCTGGGTAAATTAAAATTACAGGGTATTAGTATCGCCCATGATCGCATGGGTGGGCAACGTTTCGGTATGAATGTGGCCTGGCGTTGGACCCAAGCAGGGATTAGTATTGTCCATTTAGGGGGGGCAGCGGCCCCGCTTGAATTAGAACAAAGAATTCTCCTAGGTTCGCCGGATTTAGCTTTTATTCCCGTGGGAGGTGGTCCCAAAAATTATAATCCCCAAGAAGCAAAACAGGCGATCAAAGTTTTACAGCCGCGAATTGCTGTCCCGACGCAATACTTCACCAGTGCCGCTGATAAAAAGGCCTGTGAATTGGTCTCTGTAGATGAGTTTCTCAAGTTAGTCAAGGATAAAAATATCCGTTTAATCGAGGACAATAAATTACGGATTCGTGCCGCCGATTTACCGAAAAAAGGGACGCTCATTCGCGTGTTTGACTACCGCAATCTGTTACAGAAATCCTAATTTTGAGGAGCCAATGACCTGGGCCTATTGATTAACTAATTTTTTCTCTTGTAACGCACCATCAATTTCCTGATATTCCCTGAGTTACGTTGTTGCTAACTCACCCTACAGCCCTGATCATAAATCAGGGTTATAATTATTTTTAATAAATTCCAGAATATTCAGCCCCAAGGAACGTCTATGTTACTACAAGACCTAAAGGAAGAAGCGGTTAAGCTATCCCCGAGCGAGCGACTGGCGCTGGTTAGCGCCATTATTGAGTCCTTGCAGAGTACCCCAATTGCTAGACCTGATCGTTCTGGTGCAATTCAACGGATGCGTGGCTTACTCAAAACAGACCAACTTGCACCAACCGACCAAGAAGTAGCTGCCATGTTGGAAGAGCGTCGGGTGGAGAAATATCTTTAGTGAGAGTTTTAATTGATACTAATGTTATCCTAGATTTTCTATTGCAGAGAGAGCTATTTTTCCAAGACGCGGAACGACTATTTCAGGCGATCGATTCTGGTCAGATCGTCGGGTATGTCACAGCTACAACGCTCACGGACATTTTTTATATTGCTCGAAGACACAAGCGCAGTATTGAGCAAGCACGGCAAGCAGTTTCAGAGACGTTGACAGCAATGGAAATCTGCCCTGTAAACCGGGAGGTTCTAGAGGTAGCGTTTAGTTCAGGTTTGGCTGATTATGAGGATGCGATTCAGGTCGCTTGTGCTGTAGATCAAGGACTTGATGCTATCTTGACCCGCGATAGTCAAGGGTTTTTGAATTCATCCGTACCTGTGTTATCAGTTCAGGAGTGCTTGCATCGCTTGGAAGAGCCGAATAATAGCAAATCCACCTGATAAAATCCAGTTTACAGGCTTTTTGGTTCGTGAGGGGGTGAGGAGTGAAAAGTGAGCAGTTACAGCCAAAATTTGGCGGCATGGGCAAAGATACTTTGTGGCAGATTGATGACAGCATTATTACAGGAGATTTACAGGCTGTCCAAGATAGCCCAACCCACGTTAGCATCATACCAAGAGTTACAATGGCTCTAGAAAGGGACGAAGCGCCATTGGCAAAGACCCAAAAATATTGGGAAAAGGTGGATTAGTGGCATACACACAATAGGAGTCTATGAAAATGGCATGGATATTTAGTTTGTCCGCAGAATCTGGTTCTGATCAGAGCAAGGCCGATAAATTTGTTCAACATTTAGCCCTAGTTATGTTTGGCAACCTTAAGCAGCAGAAGTTTACAACCCGCTGATGACATCGCCAAATCTAAAAAACAAGCTGAATCAACTGCTGGCTGTAAGTTGACCTCACAAGCGAAGAAAGCATAACTAGACCGTTCTCCAAAAATTGCTTTAACAATCTTATTAAAAATGTTTTTGCTGAAAGAATCTCGCTCTTTTTTTAGACAGGGATGGACAATTGCAGTTTTACTAATTGCCCTGCTTGTTTCGCTGCCGATTTTATCGGTGGCCAGTAGTTTATTAACTAATTCCAGTCAAGTCTGGCAACATCTGCTCGAAACTGTTCTCTGGGATTATCTAGTTAATTCTTTTTGGTTGATGGGTGGGGTGGGCAGCGGCGTTTTAATCATCGGTGTCGGCACTGCTTGGTTAATAACGATGTGTCAATTTCCCGGTCGTCAACAATTTCAATGGTTATTATTACTGCCCCTTGCCGCTCCTGCCTATCTCTTGGCCTATACTTATACCAATATGATGGACTATTTTGGTCCGGTGCAGACGTTGTTAAGAAGTCTTTTCGGTTGGAATAGTGTCGAAGATTATTGGTTTCCTAATATCCGTTCTCTTTGGGGGGGGATTCTGATGTTAATTCTTGTCCTTTATCCCTACGTTTATCTGTTAGCAAGGGTGGGTTTTTTAGAACAATCTGTCTGCACGGTGGAGGCAAGTCGCTCCTTGGGATGTAATCCTTGGCGCAGTTTTTTTACTGTTGCTTTACCCCTAGCAAGACCGGCAATTATAGCGGGATTGTCCCTAGCTTTAATGGAAACTCTGAACGATTTTGGTACGGTGCAGTATTTCGGCATTAATGCTTTTACCACGGGGATTTATAATACTTGGTTCGGGATGGGCGATCGCATAGCGGCAGGCCAATTATCCACAGTTTTAATGGTATTTATCCTCGTTTTAGTTTTCCTTGAACAATCCTCCCGTCGTCAAGCTCGTTACTATGAAATGACCAATCGTTTCCAGTCACCGACTAAGTACGAACTAGGATTTTTTCGGAGTTTCTTAGCAATGATCGTCTGTTTTGTGCCGGTATTTCTTGGGTTTATTGCCCCTGCTTTTTATCTGTCCTATCTAGCTTTTAATCATGCCCAAGAAACTTTTAATAATGACTTTATTAGTTTATCGGGTAACAGTTTGTTTCTGGCTAGTTTAAGCGCAATTATTGCGGTATTTTTAGCTTTAATTCTCGCCTACGGGGAAAGACTTAATCCGAATAAAACTCTTAAGGGTTCTGTGCGGATTGCGGCCGCTGGTTACGCTATCCCCGGCATCGTTATCGCTGTAGGGGTTTTAATTCCTATCGGCAAATTAGATAACTTTTTCAATCAAGGATTAAATATCAATTTAATTCTGAGCGGCACAATTTTCTGTTTGATTTTTGCCTATATTGTCCGCTTTTTAGCCGTGGCTTTTTCCACGTTAGAATCGAGTTTAAGTAAAATCAAACCTAGTTTAGATGATGCTTCCCGCAGCCTTGGCTATGGCACTGCTGCCACTTTAATTAAAGTGCATATTCCTCTTTTGTCGGGGGGATTATTGACGGCGGCTATGTTAGTTTTTGTCGATGTGATGAAGGAATTACCCGCTACTTTGGTCCTCAGACCTTTTAATTTTGATACCCTAGCGGTGCGCGTTTATCAATACGCCAGTGATGAACGTTTGGTGGAAGCGGCGGCACCGGCCCTGGCCATTGTCTTAGTAGGATTAATTCCGGTAATTTTTTTAAGTTGGCAAATTTCCCGACGGGCGATCGATTAAAGTGGTGGCCGATTCCTAGACAAGTTGGCGATCAGCCAGCAGCTTAGTTCTATAGTCTAGTACAAAATAATGTTACAGTTCTTGACAAAACTACTGGAGAGGGGGGGTGTCAGTGATAGGATTCCCTAAAACCCCTTTTCTTTATTTTTGTAGAGAGAACAAAATCCTATGACAGAACTTTCTGGAAAAGCTCCTAAGTTCGGTGGCAGCACGGGCGGTTTACTAACCAAAGCCGATCTGGAAGAAAAATACGCCATCACTTGGACAAGCAGCAAAGAACAAGTCTTTGAAATGCCCACCGGTGGCGCCGCTATCATGAACGAAGGCGAAAATCTCCTCTATTTGGCCCGCAAAGAACACGCGCTCGCTCTTGGTACCCAATTCCGGACGAAATTTAAGCCCAAAATCGAAGATTACAAAATCTATCGGATTTACCCCAGTGGTGAAGTGCAGTATCTCCACCCTGCTGATGGTGTCTTCCCCGAAAAAGTTAACGCTGGTCGTGAATTTTTCGGCAAAAAAGACCGCAATATCGGCAAAAACCCCGAACCGGCGACAATTAAGTTCTCTGGTGTCACTCCCTACGAAGCATAAATAAACCCTAAAATCGAGAGTGGGGAGTTAGATTTAGAAGCTATTTAGCCCCAAGATTTAACTTCCGACTCTCGATTTCTCTGATCGCAATCGGCAATCAATTGCTAGTTAGGGTTTGCTGAAAAAGTCTTCGTGGGGTTAGGAGTCAGTATTCAGGAGATTGTTTTTATTTATTCTCCGGCGCTCCGGCGCTCCGGCGCTCCGGCGCTCCCATCTCCCCTGCTCCCCACTCCTTCATAATTCATATTTCATAATTCCTTTTTTTCCCTGCAAGTGTTGTGCTATCCGTTTCTTGAACCATCAAAATATGATCTTCCCCGACTTCGATCGCTTTCGTCAACTGGCTGGCCAAGGTAACTTTATTCCTGTCTATCAAGAATGGATCGCTGACCTAGAAACACCCGTTTCCGCCTGGTATAAAGTTTGTGCCGATCAAGCCTACAATTTTTTATTAGAGTCGGTGGAAGGGGGTGAAACTTTGGGACGCTACAGCTTTTTAGGAGGCGATCCCGTCTGGGTATTGGAAGCGAAGGGAAACACCACCACCCAAACTTTTCGCGATGGTTCTCAAGAGATTTTTTCGGGGGATCCTTTCGAGATTTTAACCCAATGTTTAACCCCGATCGTGCCAGTTAAATTGCCCCAATTACCCGCAGGAATAGGGGGTTTATTCGGTTTTTGGGGTTATGAATTAATTAATTGGATCGAACCGCGAGTGCCTATTTATCCGGCTACGGATGCCGATCTACCGGATGGTATTTGGATGCAGGTGGATAATCTAATTATTTTCGATCAAGTTAAACGGAAAATCTGGGTGATCGCTTATGCCGATATCCAGGGTAAAAATCCCGATTTAGCGGCCGCTTATCAAGCGGCCTGCGATCGAGTGACACAGTTAGTTCTGAAGTTACGATTACCCCTACCAACTAATGCCAAAACCCTGGAATTATTACCCGTTGGTCAGGGAAAAGAATTAGTCTATGAAAGCAATACAACTCAGGAAAAATTCTGTCAAAATGTCCTAAAAGCTAAGGATTACATCAAAGCGGGGGATATTTTTCAGGTGGTTATTTCCCAGCGTTTAAATGCCAATTATCAGGGTCATCCCTTCGATTTATATCGTTCCTTGCGTCTGATTAATCCTTCTCCCTACATGGCTTTTTATAACTTTAAGGATTGGCAAATTATTGGCTCTAGTCCTGAAGTGATGGTTAAGGCAGAACGGGACGAATTAGGTAAAATAAAGGCTACGGTCAGACCAATTGCTGGAACCCGTCGCCGGGGACAAAACTTCGGTGAAGATCAAGCTTTAGCAACGGATTTATTGCAAGATCCCAAAGAAATTGCCGAGCATATTATGTTAGTGGATTTGGGGAGAAATGATCTAGGTCGAGTCTGCGATCGAGGTACGGTCAAAGTGGATGAATTAATGATCATTGAACGTTATTCCCACGTTATGCACATTGTTAGTAATGTGGTGGGGGATTTAGCAACCAATAAAAGTGCTTGGGATTTATTAAAAGCCTGTTTTCCGGCGGGAACCGTCAGTGGGGCCCCGAAAATTCGCGCTATGGAAATTATCCATGAATTAGAACCCTGTCGTCGTGGTCCCTATTCAGGGGTTTATGGTTACTACGATTTCGAGGGACAGTTAAATAGTGCGATCACAATTCGCACTATGATTGTTCGTCCCCAGGGTAATCAAAATTATCTGGTTTCTGTGCAAGCGGGAGCAGGGTTAGTAGCTGATTCTGAGCCGGAGAAAGAGTATGAAGAAACCCTCAACAAAGCCAGGGGTTTATTGGAAGCGATTCGCTGTTTAAGTTAGATTTTTTGGTCTGCGATCATCTTTCTCTATTTAACCTCATTTCAGTTAAGGGGATTTTGCCGTGATTTCCGAGAAAGAATAGGGTTAACTAAGGGGTAGAACATCAAGGTTTCAGCTTATCGCCATAAGTTTAGCGAGGGGTAAAAGTTACTAAAACCTGATAGGATTGGTTGGTTCGACTCGTTAACACAAATAAAACTTGGTTATTATTAAGAGAGATATTGATGTTTTGAGGTAAATTATCACGGGTGTATGCCTCTACTCCGGTTTGAAGTTGATCATTCACATAGACATTACGCAACCTATACACAGAAACCACAATGCCATCTCCAATATTTGCCTGAACAGGTGAACCCATAGCTACTGTCGGTTGCCCAGGCAAAAGTCTGTCAGGTGCAGCAAGAACACCGCAAGAACTCAATGGACAAGTTTCTCCTTGAATAATTTCAGCTATAACAGTTGCTGGCTGGGTAACAATGGGTAGTGTGGGATTTGGTCGGGCCTCCCCCGTACCTTGACGCAGATTAAAAGGAGCGGCTGTGAGGAAAAATAGATCATTGATGGCTCTGGTGGCAACTCTGGTACTGGCAGCGTAGTCAACTTTATCCCTTGTTCCAGCAGTCAGAGTAGTCATCTCTAGCTGAGCGTTGGCATTCAAAATCACTTGACCACCACGAACACAGGAATAAAAACCTTCTACCTGGTCACGAGCGGCGGGGATTCTCTGCCAACCCGTCGGGACTTCGACGGTTTGGAAAGGATCGCAGTTGTATCGACGCTGATTATTAGTGGCATCGGCTAACCTATCGGTGACGGGGGAATGTTTCCAAGTATCAATATTTTGGGGGGTGATGTAGTTGCCATTAGCGTCCAAGTCCGGACCGAAGCGCCACAAGACTCGTGGACCGGTCAACAAGCTATTTTCAGGGCCTTTGGTATAGTAAACGATCTGATCGGCGATCTCTTCACCCGGATTGCGGGGGTTGGGAATTTGGAAAGCAAGAACGGCTCGCGCTCCTGGGGGTACTCGACCACTACTCCTGATCGCAGTTTCAGAAGTAGCGATAGTTTTTGCCCGTCTCACGTCATCTGAAACAAACTCTAGAGTACGATTAAGATTATTTCGGATTTCACTATCGGCATTAGCTCGATAATTGCTTCTGAGCAGGGTAATCACGCCAATTCCCGACACCAAGACGGCAATCAGCATCATTACACCTGCCAGTAAAAGTTCTGTAATTGTGAAACCCGCTTGCAGAAGCAGAAGACGATGGGCGGATTTTTTCTTTAAAAGACCTAAGTGATTGATGTACCCTAAACAAAAAGACATGGCTTTAACCCCCCAATTCCCATTTTATATACTTCCTACACATTTAGCATCTATTGCAATCCTAGAGATTTTATTAAACCATCGGTCAATCAAGTGCAAAGGTGTTTTCGGAAACCACTAAAAATTCACCACCACCTACTTCACAACTCCCCCAGAAAAACGCTGATCAAGAATGCCTTGTCTTATATATAGCAATTCCCATAGTTGTGAGGTACAAAGTCTTAGGTTTTGAGGAGTCAGGAGTCAGGAGTTAAGATTTTGGTGTACCTCATGAGATTGGGAAACGCTATATTATTAACCAACTTCAATACTAAATGCAGGATAGACCAAAAAAATCTTCTAGATAGTGATTTAGGCTTGGCCAGAGAGGTGATTTTGTTCACATCTGTTAACCGCTTTCGGGATTGACACTCCCCGCTCTAAAGAGACGGGGATTCTTGGTTCACAGAGATTACTTGCTTAGACAGAATTGCTTCTGAAAAAGTAGAGGTATTCTCTCCCCAAGCGTTTATTGGGTCGAGCA
>SFAU01000182.1 GCA_007096045.1 Microcystis novacekii Mn_MB_F_20050700_S1
AAAATATGTGGAGAGCCAAGACTCCCCAGAATATTAATCGTGCTTCGCCGTTCTATACTGGTCGGCTTTTCATCTCCGAGGTAAAACCGAGAGCCTTCAAGCCGACATTTTGGGTAAAAACATCTTGAGGAATGTAAAAATTTATAAAAATATATGAAGATGTGCGGAATGTCGGATTTAAGAACATAACAAACCCAAAACGCCATTTTTTCAAGTGAACTGATCACTGATTCTAGGCTAATTTAATTGCTGCAGTGATTACCTCTTCTAAAGACTCTAACCAATGAAAGTTAACATCGGTTAAACTCTGGCTAAGATCGATCGCTTTGCTGTCAGCGAGGACGCGAAAAATTATTTGTGGTGGGGTGGGATTGAGAAAAGATCGGGGTTGCAAGGTTTGTCTTTCCTGTCGGGTAGCCCGGATAGTTCGTTCGCCGCTGCCCCGGCTGGGTGATAATGGGCTATAACTGCGGTAGTAATTGCTAATACTTTTGATCGCTTTTTGGCCAAAGTCGGGATAACTGATAATATCAACGATAACCACTTTTAAATTAGGTAATAGTTGGAATTGTTGCAGACCTTCCTCTATTTGCTCGTTTAATTGCTCTAATTCTAGTCTTTCCTCCAGTATAAGCCATGCTGCCAGTTTTGCACCTTTGCTGGCTAAGGCATCCCAGACAGGGGACATCAAACCCTGGCCATTACTGATCACGGCTATTTGGCCAGTTTGCTCAATTATCGACCAAGGGGATTGTAATTGGGGAGGGGTCAAGGCCAGAAGATCGAGATGTCTAGCTAAAGCGGCATCATTAACACTTATTTTGCCATCTAGGGCCATCACTTCCCCAACTTCGTTGATACCCAGGGGATTAATCTCGATAATATCGAGATCTTTGCTGACAAAGAGACTATACATTTTTTCGAGAATTTGACTGATAGACTCGATCAAAGAGCCTCTTAAACCCATAGATACGGCTAATTGCCGACAGAGATAGGGGGAAAATCTCTCTTCAATGACCACTTTTTCCATGGTTGCCAGCAAACTGTCCACATCCATCCCCCCTTGACTCGCACCCAGTAAAACCGGTCTTTGCAGATGATAATCGAGTAAAATTGCTAAAAATATCTCCTGTTGCGGATTATACCGGGCTTCTGCTAGGATTACCTCTGGATATTCTCCAGCGATCGGTAAATTAAAGATAGTATGAGCAGCGGCGATCGCATCGATGGTATTAGCGACAAATCTCACTCCTCCTGCTTTTCCCCGGCCTCCCGTGCGTACCTGGGACTTTAGCACGATAGGATAGGGAATGTTTAATCTTTTTAGTCCCCCTGGTTCGTGGATCGGTTGGGAAGGTAAAATAGGGATTCCTACCTGAGCAAATATTTCCTTGGCCTGGTATTCGAGTAAATCCATAATTGATTAATTGATAAAGTGGCGGTTCTCTCTTTGCTCGTTTCGGCAGCTTGGGGACTATGAAGATTATTTTAGCTTTAACAGCATCATCTTCACTGGTGTTGAAGGAGAATATTCTCGGTTTAAAGGATTGGGGACTTGTACTGACGGCAATCTCTACAGCAAAAATTAAAGTTAGACCGACTCTCCAAAAGGAAAACTCCCTACCTCACGATTAAGATAACCTCTCTAGACTTGATTGCGTCTACGCTCCAGATCGATGGTGACGATCACCCTAACTGAGGTTTCTTCAGTTTTTTGTCACAATTGTTACATTTTTTCACAGACTTTAATTCGATCGGGTGATTTTTTTTGATAGGATTGAACCTATAATTCTCCCAGAAATAGTTGTTGTTCTCCTAACCATTCAAAACTAAGCACTGCGGACAAATCAAGAGTTTTGGCGTTTTAATAGACCAACTAAACTAATAACTGACAATTAGTTGGCTATAATTCTCATTTTTCCCACATTTTCTGGCTGGGAAACCAACTTTTTTCCGCTTTCGTCTCTATCTTTAATTCGCTCCCACTAGGAAAATCAAGGGTAAGATGCTAAATTTTCAAAAGCAGGGTCGTCATCATCCTCGGACTCTATTAACAATGCTTTTAAGTGCTTCTTTCGTTGTGGTCTCCCTTTCCTTGACTCCTGCGATCGCACGTCAATTCGCCCCGATTAAACCGATTCCTTTGGGGAATTATCAATTAATTCCTGCTGGGACAGATATCCCTGTAAAATACGAGCAAGGGGAAAAAATTCTTTTAACCAAAGAAGAAACTTTTTCTTTATCTTTGACCGTAACTGATAATATCAAAAATTCCCAAGGACAGACAATTATTCCCGATGGTAGTCAGATTACTGGAGAAATTAAACCCGATGGTCAAGGTTCGCGTTTTTTATCCCAAAAAATCTTTTTAAAAACCCGTCAACCCCAAGAAAAATCTATTGATGCTATTTCGGCAGTTTTCACTCGTCTAGAAAGGCTAATTAAAGGAGTTAACCCCGATAAAATTATTCAGGGTGCAGTATTAGGAAAATCTGCCGCTTCTGTCCTCGCTTCCTTGACTTCTGACCAACCGGTTAGCGAGGGATTATTACGAGGAGGAGGATTAGAAGTATTAGCTGGTTGGTTATTACGAGGAGAATCGGTAGAATTATTGTCAATTAACCCCAAGGAAGATTTAAAATTAACCCTTCGTTCTGATTTTACCGGTCAGTAACCTTAAAAAAATCAGGTGTGTTAGTTATTAATCTAACACACCAGCTATCGAGACTAAGCGGCGTTTTGCCGATACCATTCAATAGTTTTTCGCAAACCTTCTTTAAATTCCATTTGGGCAACAAAACCGAATTTTTCCTTGGCGCGGTTTGTATCTAAACAGCGTCGTGGTTGACCATTCGGTTTATCTATTTCCCAAACAATTTCGCCATCAAAACCCATTAAATCACAGATTAATTCGACTAAATCTTTGATAGAAATCTCATAATTTGTACCAAGATTAACCGGGTCTGACTCATTATAGAATTGACTGGCCATGACAATGCCTTGCGCTGCATCGGTGGAGTAGAGAAACTCCCGGGTTGGACTACCATCTCCCCAGACAGGAAGTTGTTTATCCCCCCGTTGTTGTGCCTCATAAACCTTGCGAATTAAAGCAGGAATTACATGGGAACTACCCGGATCAAAATTATCCTCTGGCCCGTATAAATTCACCGGTAAAAGATAAATTCCGTTGAAACCATACTGCAAACGATAGGACTCTAATTGTACCAATAAAGCCTTTTTAGCGATACCATAAGGCGCATTGGTTTCTTCGGGATATCCTGACCATAAATCGTCTTCACGGAAAGGTACTGGAGTAAATTTTGGATAGGCACAAATTGTCCCTACACAGACAAATTTTTGCACTCCTGCTAGATAGGCAGCGTGAATTAATTGGGTTCCCATCATCAAATTATCATAGAATAATTCGGCGGGTTTTTCCCGATTGAGACCGATGCCTCCCACATGGGCAGCCAAATGGATAATTAAATCTTCTTGGTCGGCTAAACGTTGACAGTTTTCCCAAACTCTTAAATCACAATCTTTGGACCGAGGAATTGTAATTTTTTCTGGATTTGCCCCCGCTGCAATTAACTGATTAACTACTTGCCGACCTAAAAATCCAGCCCCCCCGGTGACGACGATTCTCTGTTCGCTTAAATTCAGCATATTTTCACCTCTTTAATCCACAGTTGTCATCGAACGATTGCGAAGATAAGCCAAATCTTTTAATAACTGTTCGCTATCACCACCGTTATTAAGATTAATCCCCAAAGCCGCTAAATCCGCATCTACCATTAATTTTACCAGTCCCTCGAACGTCACCGAAGGCTGCCAGCCTAATTTCTCCCTGGCCTTTGTGGAATCTCCTATTAATAAATCCACTTCCGCTGGACGCAAATAACGTTGATCAAACTCCACATAATCCTGCCAATTTAAATTAACGTATTGGAAAGAAATATCTAGAAACTCCCGGATAGAATAGGTTTCATTGGTCGCCACTACATAATCATCCGGTTCTTGCTGTTGTAACATTAACCACATCGCCCGCACATAGTCCTTAGCATAACCCCAATCCCTTTTAGAATCGAGATTTCCTAAATAGAGTTTTTTCTGTTGTCCGGCAATAATTCGGGCCAAAGCGCGGGTAATTTTGCGCGTGACAAAAGTTTCTCCACGCCGGGGGGATTCATGGTTAAATAAAATGCCGTTACAGGCAAATAAGTCGTAGGATTCCCGATAGTTGACCGTTTGCCAGTGACCGTAAACTTTCGCACAAGCGTAGGGACTGCGGGGATAAAATGGCGTGGTTTCTTTTTGGGGAACTTCCATGACTTTCCCGAACATTTCCGAGGAACCTGCTTGATAGAAACGGACTTCGATGCCGGTTCTTTTTTGGTAATCCCGAATTGCTTCTAGTAATCTTAAGACACCCACACCGACAGCATCGACGGTGTATTCTGGAGCATCGAAACTAACTCGCACATGGGATTGTGCGCCTAAATTATACACTTCTAATGGTTGCACTTGTTCGAGGATACGCCGCAGGGTAGTGCCGTCGGTGAGGTCGCCATAATGAAGAAATAATTTAGTATCGGGCTGGTGGGGGTCAGTGTAGATATGATCGATGCGATCGGTGTTAAAAGTTGAGGTACGACGGATGATACCGTGGACTTCATAGCCTTTTTCTAATAATAATTCGCTCAGATAGGAACCATCTTGACCGGTGATGCCGGTAATTAGGGCGCGTTTCGGTTGAGTCATCAGTAATTTACCTAATGGGAAAGAATAAAGACCAGGGCAGGGTCTGACTGCTTATAGCACACTTTAGCCCCTCATGACAAGTTTGGCTAGGTTGACCGGGGACAAAAAGATGAATTGATTTTTTATCCGGGCTGCATAGATTCTAAATGGTTCTGACAATTTTCTCGGAATTTTCTGACTTGAAATTCCTTGACTTTGAGTAATTGATAATTATCTTTTCCCATGGCTAGGGAAAATTTGGCTTCGGTCTCATCAAGTAAATTTTTGGAGATAGCTTTCCACTGTTCTTGCGTTTGCCAATGGACAACGATAATTAATTCCTCCTGGATGGCGGGATTAATCCAAAGCTCCTTACCTAAAAAACCAGGTTGTTTTGCTAAAAACTTTGTCCAAATTTCTTGATCTTTTTCGATAAATTTTTCCCTCGCTTCGGGGTTAACTTGAAATTCTAACCACTCAATGACCATAGTAATTATCTCCTATTTTTTGGTTTTCATCAAGAATTCTTCTGTGAGTTTCATAAAAGCTTTGGAACCACTAGAAGAGGGCATGGCTGCCACCACAGGCACAAACATATCCACAGCTTTAGCTACATTAACATCCATAGGAATCGCATTAGCAAAAATTTGATGGGGTTGAAAATCCTGTTGTACCCGGCGCATGACTTGATTATAGTAACGACTGAGTAGGCCACCACCGGAAAGAATAAAAACTATACCGAGTAAACCGGGGTTAATCGGGTCGGTTTCTTGATGACTAGCTTTCAGTTTAACTATTCTTCTTTCTAATAGCTGAATGCCGACAATTGATAAAGGTTCTGGACGGGCAGGTAGTAAATAAAAATGACTGCTACATAGACCACTACGAGTTAAAAGATTATACCCTGGAGCGCAGTCCATGATAATATAATCGTAACGGTCTTGAATGGGGTCAATGATTTTTTGAATTAAGACTCTTTCCAAGTTATTCCAAGCATGATCAAAGCCTAAATCTTCCTGTAAAATTGCTTGATGGTGCAGGGTTTCTGAGACGACATATTCATCATAAAGTTCGATGTCTCCCGGCAGTAAATCTAAGCCTTGAATTTCACAGACTGAAGGGACAATAATATCATCAATAGTTAATTTATTGTAGGGATTGGGTTTGATAATTGCTTCTAATAAATAGCTTAAAGTGCGTTTTTTGCGACGCAGTTGAGCGAATTCATGGGGGGACATTAAACTAAGAGTCGCACTGATTTGAGCGTCTAAATCGAGGACAAGGACTCGTTTTTGCTGAAATTTAGCTAAACAGGTGGCAAGGTTGACGGTCAGGGTAGTTTTTCCTACTCCTCCTTTCATATTAACGGTGCTGATGACAGTGGCCATTATGGGGGTTCCTTTCTAGTTAACCGATGGAATATCTCGACGTAAAACTCGCCCGTTGGGAGCCATAATCAAAGGAGGTAAACTGGTAATATCGATCGCCTCTTGGGTTTTCATGTCGTAGGTGGTGTAAACTGTTTCCTGTTGATGGGGATTAATATCGACCATTGTTAAGGTTTTTCTAGGCGCTTGTTCACTGTTCAATAACCGTCGCGGTCCACTGCCTAAGGCTCCTGCGTGTAATAATTGTAATTGCCCCCGTTTACCCGGATAGTAAGCGTGAGCGTGGCCGCTAATATAAGTATGCACCTGATGGTCCTCTAAAAACGCTCTTAATTGCTCGGCAGCGGCTAAATAATCCCCCGGTCGATTTCTACCCACGGCAATACCGTAGAGGGGTAAATGACCAATTACTAGCCGCATTTTAGCATTTTTAGCCTCACTACTACTCAAGTTTTTTGCCGCCCAATTTAGTTGTTCCCGAGAGATTAAATGAGTGGAGGCATCCCAAACTAGATAGAATATATCATTTTGAGTGAAAGTATAATAAAAAGGAAAGCCGGTTTTATCGATAAAATTTAAACTTGTATGATGTTGGGGATTTTGCCAATAATCCTGGGCTAATTTTCTCTCTTGAGCATAGATAAATTTTCCTGCGGATAAAGCTCCAGAAGCGTCATGATTACCGATGGTAAAACCAAAAGGTATTTTAGCAGCTCGCAGCGGCGCGGCGATATGGTGATCAAAGGCTGACCACATGGCGTTAATTGCTGCCTCTGTCAAGCTGGTTTTTTGTCCTGCCACCATGTCCCCACCACAGAGTACCAGATCGGGTTTATTATTGATAATAAAGGGTATAGCTCGATCGATTTCGGGATCGTAAGTAGTGGAACCGTATTGACTATTAAGGTCACTAATCACAATTATCTTGACTTTTTTCGCCTTTTGTGCTTGTTTAACAGCCGACTCAGGGGGATTTTTGGAAGTAACAGGCTGTAAAATTTGATGAGCGCAAGCTGCCAAGCTAAAACCGCCTAAACTGCCACTGAGAAGCAAAAATTTACGGCGTTGCATAGGATATCAATCTCGTCTTTAATTGAGGTCACGTCAGTTATTGTAGCAATTTTTGTCCCTTCGATCGCTTTTTTCTCCATCATCGCAATTAACTATCAGGAAATAACTTGACAATTCTTTTAACTTCTTTTGCGCCTTGGTTATGTCATCACCGGAGTAATTCCTCCGATGATTTGTTAGTATCCATTCAAGATAATTATCCCAAAAAGCTTTTATTTTTGCGTCAACTTCCCGTTAATACTCATCGAGCCAGTGAACGAGTTATCAAAGCTATTCAAGACAAAAAAACCGATGTAGTTATTTGTTGTGGCATGGCAGAAAGTCGTTATCGTTTAAGTTTAGAATCTCAGGCTAGGAGTAGCACAAAAAAGTTATTGACACCAATTCCTCTTCAGGATTTGGTCAAAGAGCTTGCCTATGCCTACATCAGCGATAATGCCGGTCAGTTTGTCGGCGAGGAATTATATTTTCAAGTCTTAAAACATCATCCGAGGGCTTTATTCGTTCATGTGCCGCTTTTAACGGACAAAAATTTTGCTATTATTCAAAGGGATTTTCAAAAAATTATCACTAAGTAGTCGTTAGCTTATAGAGTATAATTGGGGGTCAGTTTCAAGGGAAAAAGGAAAAAGGAGATACTGGTATTTTGCCAAGCAACAAGCAAGGTTATTGCAAACGTGCAGTACATTGACCTATACTTGTATTTTGCCAAATCACATAGTAGGTATTATTTGGTATTACATTAATTACCCCTTCCCCATAGACTTGACAATTGCCAATAGTTTGACAACGAATTTGTCCAGTTATTTGATATCTTTGTTGTCCTAAGTCAATATTATTTATAGTAGAAAAATTTCCTTGCGGATAAAAATATTGACCACTAATGTTGATAGCTATGGGCAGAACACATCCAAAATTATCCCCCGCATAAGCTATATTAATTAAGGTTTTTTGTGGCGTATATGTAGGGGTTGGTATTGGTGTCGGTTCCGGTGGTTTACGAGCAAAAAAAGATTTAATTTCTTGCCACCACCAGGGGGCTGTCGCTCCAGCAAGAAGGGCTATGATAACAGAACTAATAATCTGTAGGATTAAACTATTGTTTTTATTATCACTGGACATTTTCCTATTCCTCACTTGTGGATACACAGCGTTTACCAGATACATGAGGTTCTTTCTCGCATCTGAAATACCTAATTGGTAAGGATTAGTCTGTGCTTCACCTTGACGAGAAAGGCTGTAATTAATTAGCTATTGACATTTGAGAAAATTACCGCAAGTCTAAGTAGTCTAATATCTATTGTCAGACTAGCACGTAATTGGGGATACGTCATCTACTTGTTACATTAGTTAAAAATGACGCAAAAACCTTCTATTAAGTAAGTGGTTCTAATTAAATAGAAGATAGATATTGCCTTCGCTCCCCCCGATGGGCGGGGGGAGCTGACAATTTTTAACACCTACCTACTTAGTTAAGAAGAGATTAATTATATCATTTTTCAAAAGTGATGACAGACTTAGTTGATTATTCCAAAGCGCAATTCCGCTCTCGGACAGGAATTGCACTTTTAGACGTTAGTCACGACTATTGAAAATTGGTATTACTTTAACAACAAAAGAGTCAGATAAAACTAAAAAGCCTCTCAATTATCCAACTGGTAGTGACTTTACTAAAAAATGTTTACTGCTGAAACGCTCCTGCGTGGTGAGATAAAATCTTAGATACAGCAGTCATCTTAATGGTGAGTTATGAGGTTTTCGTTTTGGGGAGTTAGACCTCATCTTTAGGAGAAAGACTGAGATAGTCAACAGCTTAAAGCACCAGAATTTTTTAAGGCTGATAAATTAGCATTACCCGTACAGAATAAAGCAATTTCTAATTCAGCAATTAAAAAAGTGGCTCTTCTAGGTTCTGTGTGAGCATGGTATAATAGTAACACAGAACAGGAGGTGGGTTATGTGGATAAATTTTGATCAACTCCTCGATTTACCAAATGTAACAGTGGTCAATTATCA
>SFAU01000183.1 GCA_007096045.1 Microcystis novacekii Mn_MB_F_20050700_S1
TCCACAAAAGCGTTTAAACTCTTCTGGATTCAAATTTTTTACTTTTTCGTAAGTCATGGTTTTTCTGAGTGTTTTACTTTATTGTACATAATCAGTTCCTATTTTTGCAGGAGGTCTACCACCTGTTCCAATAATTGAGAGTTAACTGAACCCTGAGTAATTAATTCTAGTATTTGCCATTCTTGCAGTTGTTGAGGATGAAATCTATTTAATTTAATTTCAATGAGGGTTAAATGTAGTAAATTATCGAGATAACCGGGATTAATTTCCTGTAGATGTTTACGAATTAACCAAGAAATTTCTAGATTTTCTAACTCTAATTGTCGGTTAGCTTCGGTAGTTAAAATATTACTTAATTCTAGCAGCCATGACTCGGTTTCCTGTTCATCTCCTTGGGTGAACACAAATAACCAAGTAGTTTGCGCTTCTTCTTCTCTTCCTTGCAAAAGATAAGATAATCCTAAATACCAATAATAACTAATTTCTGTGGTTTCTCTTTCTATCAGTTCTTCGTAAAACTGACTAACAATATCGTATTGATTGTTTTCTAAAGCGGTTTTAACTTCATTTTGCCAAGACATGATTTAATTCTCCCTGATTAACTTTCACAATAGATTTGCCACATTTGACGATAGGCATTTTCCACATTTTTAGTAAACTGACGTGCATTCCAAATCGGTGAAGTTTTTCTAGATTCATCTAATTTAGCGATAACTTTGCGTCTCAATTGTTCATCCTTACCTAACTTAATTCCCCAATCGATATACTCCTCATCACTCCAAGCAATACCTTCACTAATTCCCGCATTTACCATTAAAGTATAACTATTTCTCGATGACCATTGTTGACCAACTTTTGTCACCAAAGGTATCCCCATCCACAGCACATCTAAAGTTGTCATTCCTCCCGTGAAAGGATAGGTATCTAAAACCACATCAGCTATTCTTAAATTTGCTCGATAAATTCCTGTGGGATAGAGGGGGAAGATTTTTAATCTCTCATAATTAATTCCTTCTTCCTCGGCAACTTTGAAAAATAATTTTTCCACTGATTTAGCATCACTCAACCCTTGAATACTCAAATAACTATTAGGAACTGCCTTTAAAACTTGTAGCTGAAGTCGAATAGTTTCAGGGTTACGTTTAACCCCCGTTTGTACGGTTAAGTAATTAATTGCATCCTCTGGAATCCCTAAATCATCCCTTCGGAGAGAGGGGTAAGCAACCTCGACACCATCCACACAGATATAGGAATTAGGTAAACGCCAAATTTTTTCTCGATAATATTCCTGTGCAGCTGCTGGTAAAACGTAATTATCAGCGAGATAGTAATCAATTGCTGGAATTCCTGACGCATCAAAACCTAACCAAGTCACTTGTATTGGTGCGGGTTTTAGTGCCATGACTTGACAGGTGGTATTATTAGTGATGCTGTCTAAATCTACCAAAATATCAATATTATCTTGACTAATTTTTTCAGCGATTAGCAGAGGAGCAACAGGTAAATTATAGCAAGCATTTACCTGATTTTTAAAACAATTTTCAGTGATAAGGTCTTCTTTTTGAGATACTAGGTATAACGAGACGTGAAACTCATTATAGTCATGATACTTCACTAACCATCTAGAGATTAATCCGATAGAATGATTATATAAAGTATGGGCAATATAGCCAATTTTAAGAACTTTTTTAGTATCTTTAATAGTCGATTTTTCCCAGTAATTACAGTTAGACTTATTGCGAACATATTCCTGAAAAATTTGACCAATACAATTATTAATGTAACGGTTTTTTCTTGGGTTATCTTCTAGATAAGCTAGAGGGGATAAAATTGTTAGGGATGGTTTATCCAATAATCTGGGACATTCTTGATTAGCGATACTTTTTTGCAAAGATTCTCTATATTCTTCAATATCTGCCTTAATATCGACCCAATTACCACTAAATAATTTGACAAAAAGAGCAATAAAATCAGCTACAGCTTGAGAAGGCAACCCTTGGCAAATTGCTTTTAATTGACTAGCTACTTGGATAGCAGCGGGAAAATCTCGATTATCAAAATAACATCCATAAAGTTCAGCTAACAGATAAATTTGCTCTGGTTCTACTGCCAAACAAGTATTAATAATATCAATAGCCAATGGTTTATTATTCATGGCTAAATAAAATACTTTAGCTTCTACTACTTTGAGAAAACTTTGTCGCTGACAGTGAGATTGAAATATTGCCTCTAAGTAAGGGACGGTTTCTGGTATCTGATAATCGATAAATTTTTCTAAAACTTCTGCTAATAAACTTGATTCTAGACTCTGGCAATTATTTGTTTTTAACACATCAACGAATAACCAAGCTTTTAACTGCTCTTTCTCGAAATAATTCAAATTAATTGCTAATAAAATAAACCGCAGTAAATTATCAATATTATCGGGACTAATCTCGCGAATATGTCCTCGAATTAACCAACTGGTTTCTAAATTGCCTAACTCTAATTGTCTTCGCGCTTCCCCATCTAAAATATTGACTAAATCTGCTGTCCACCCCATCACTTCCTGTTCATCCCCTTGACTGAGGACGAATAACCAAGTAGCTTGTGCTTCTTCTTCCCTAGCTTCCAAAAGATAGGCCAATCCTAAATACCAATAATGACTAATTTCTAAGGGTTCTTTCTCCGTAATTTCCTCATAAAACTGGCTAACTTGCCAGAAATCTCCTTGGATAATTGCCGGTTCAACTTGGGAATGCCAAGACATAAGTATTTATCGTTAAGTATCTCTACTAGCGTACCCAAATAGAAGCAAAATTTTTTCTATATAAGTAAAATTTATCAATCGGTCAGGGGTTGGGTTTTGGGGTGGTTGCTGCGTGCGCGTTGCGAGGGGGGTGTTGGGGTTTTAGCCGAAATTCCCCACTCCCCCACCTCTCCATTCCCCACCTGTCACTCTCCACCCAGTTTCAACGAGTCCTAGCTTATCATCAATGTTAGCCAAGAGTCAGTTTTTTGAAAGATTTTCTAAATAAACCAATAAATCGGCCATAGCTTGAGTATCGGGCTGAAATTTCGGCATTGGCGGGGTTTTTCCACTAATTACCTGTTCAATCAGACTAATTCTCGATTTGCGATGGGAAATGTCCTCTAAACTTGGTCCGACGATGCCATCAGCAAACTGACCGTGACAAGCAGCACAGTTAATCTGAAAGATTTCGTAACCGCGACTGACATTACCTTGTCGGGATAACACCTCTTTAATGTAGGGATCCGACATCTTAGCCAGATGAAAAGCGATTAAAAAGGTGCTAATCAGTAAGAAAACCCCGATTATAACCATTAAGAATCGATAAAGCCCGAATTTTGGTTTAACTAACTGACTATTCACGCAAGCTGCCGAAGGAAAGATGAGTTTCTCTTTACATTTTGCAACTTTTTGCCCGAAAATTCCACCGCCCCTGCTAGAGATGTACAAATGGAGAATAATATAAGACAAAAGTGCAACTTTTTCTAACCCTCTAGCAATGAATCTATTAACCAGACTGGAAGATTGGCCCTATATTATCTTACCTATCACCATCGTCCTCAGTTTCCTGCTGTTGGGATGGTTCGTAGAAAAGCGCGTTGTCAGTCAACTTTTATCGATTGCTAGGGAAAAAAACCTGCGTTTCTCGGAAGGGGTTTTACGCTCCCTGCGTGGATTAAGCATACTTTGGTTCGGACTTTTGGGGTTAAATATTGCCCTCTCCCTTCCCAATCTTCCCCTCTTTCCCTCCCTGATTCTCCTGAGCCAAAAATTGCTGCTAGTGGCTTTTTTAGCTTCGGCTACTTGGGTTGTTGCTCAATTATCCGTGGAAATATTACGAGTTTATACCACGGGAGATGATGGCATTTCTTCCCTAACTTCCCTATTTGAATTTCTCGCCAAAGTTCTGATTTTTAGCTGCGGTTTTTTGCTGATTTTAAGCTCGATTGGCATTTCGATAACTCCGATGCTTACTGCCTTTGGTATTGGGGGTGTTTCCCTCGGTTTAGCTCTGCAAAATACCCTAGCTAATTTAATGTCAGGGATTAATATTATCACTTCTAAAAAAGTTAGACCGGGAGATTATATTGAACTGAGAACAGGAGAAGCTGGTTATGTGCGAGATGTGGATTTAAGATGCACAGTAATCGAAGAAATTACCAATAATCTTTTAGTTATTCCCAATGCTCAGATCATTTCTTCTAGTTTCCGTAACTATAGTTTACCGGATAACTCCCTACTGGTTCCCGTGGAAGTGGGCATTAGTTACGATAGTGACTTAGAAAAAGTCGAAAAAGTTACCCTAGAAGTTATGCAAGAAATCGCCCAGTTCTTGCAACCTCACCTCGGTGACTATCAACCCTTAATTCTTTATAGTAAATTCGATTACTATAGTATCCTGCTGACGGTTTATCTCAAGGTGGTAGAAGAAGAATTTTTTCAACATCTCACCATTAAACACGAATTTATTAAACTCCTACACCGACGCTATCAGCAAGAAGGAATTAAACTTCCCTATCCAATTCTTTTTCCCTATCCCCCCAGTAATCCCCCTAGTTAACCTCAATTTGCTATCGCAACAAACAATTGAAATGCGCGGACAACTTACAATTGATAATTCTCCTCAAAAAACTTACGAGTCATCGGTTGGACAACTTCAATACCGTGGCCTTCTCCTAATAATTCTAGGGGTTTTCCTTCCACTTGAATCCAGACTTTGGCATTGGGATTCTCGGTAGTAGTAGTATAGATGATTTGTGCCAAACGACCGATTAACATATCAGGACCATCATCAGTGCCAAACTCGCGGGAGAGATTAATCTTAATTCCCGTTTTATCTACTTTTAAATCAAGTAATTTAGTCCCGGGGGGAATAGTAGTCATATCCTGAGGATTACTTGGACCAGCTAGTAGAGTTTTCAATACTGCTGTTAACTCTCGGTCGTCGCTATCTGCTTTTTGAACGGTAATTTCTTGGCTGACTAATTGATTACCCGTATCAGTCACTTTTAACCAATAAACCTGTCGAGTTTCCCTAACAGGAATAGCTGCAGGAGTTGCTGTTGGACTTTTCTCCACTGGACCCGGAGAAACCGGTTCAACAATTGGTGATTGACTTATCGGCGCCGGACTGGGAGATTCAATCGGGTTTTCGCTGATTTTTTGGGAAGAAGATAGGTGATGGACGGCAAACCAAGCAGTGGCCCCACCAGCAGTAAATAAAGCGAGGCCAATACCAATTATCCAAGGCAAAGAGATTTTATCACTAGAGCGAGAACTAGGCATAATTCAGTTATCAGTTATCAGTTATCAGTTATCAGTTATCAGTTATCAGTTATCAGTTATCAGTTATCAGTTATCAGTTATTAGTTATTAGTTATCAGTTATTGGTATGTATTAAGTGAGCAGTATTAAATAGCAGTTTCCCAGTGTCTTTTCACTTTTTACCGATCACTGAAAGAGAAATTGCCGTTTTCTTTTCACTGATTACTGATTACTGATCACTGAAATGTCTCCTGTTTTCTGACCGTTAAATTTAATTGGGGTTCCCCGATCGAGGTTCAATTCTGCCAAAGGCGGCTATACTCAGCTTATCATCGTCAATCTGCAATTGGAGAAGGCGGGCGATAATTCCTTGTTTCTCGAAGTTTTTTAAATCTAACTGGGTGGATATACCCTCGGCAAACCCCTTGAGAAGGCGCGAGGAGATGCGACGACCATTAAGAGTGGCTGTGGGGTCAATAAGCTCGATTTTTCGCCCCTGCACTAGCTTAAATCCCACTTCTAAGCTCAGATTGAGGCTGGCTGCCGGTTCGTCTGGCCGTTGGGTCTCTAGCTGCAGGCTGAGAGCGACTCGATTATTATTAAGAAAATTAAAATTTGCTTGACTAAGTTGATATTTTGTGCCACCAAATTCTTCCCTAGAGGGAATCAGATGATTAATCAGGGTCTGAATTTGTTCTTTGACCGCTGCCGATTGTAAAGCTTGATTAACATTAGTTTCCGTGAGGACAAGATGCAATGCTCCCGCAGCCGGTCGGCGCAGTGCGGCGGCTAAACTGCTGTTTTTTTGCTGTAATCGCCGCAAATCGAGGCTAATTGGCTCAGTTTCTAGCTCGATCTTCTCAATGCGAACACCAGCAAGGGGATAAATTCCCCGTGCAGAAATGCGAACTCGATCGATTTTGCCTTGCAGAACCTGATAATTGGGAGTATTATCGACTCTCACGGCTAATTGTTCCACTTTTTGGACTTGGGAGCGAAGGGTATGGGCTAAAACCGTATCAATAATTGCCCCCGCCGGAGTTAACAGGGTCAAAACACTAGCTAGAGTGATTGTTAGCCATTCCATCGCTCAATTACACCCATCCGGCTAAATTTTGCCAAGCATTAGTCAAAAGCTGACTTAACCAACGTCGTTGCACTTGATCTAAAATCGGGTCTTCTGCGAGAATTTCTTCAGTCAGATCATCGAGAGATTGACCCTGAGCGCGGGCCATTCTAATAATCCCCGCAATCACGGCAGCGATCATCTCCTCATCGACGGGACGCTGTCGGAGGGCGGCAATTTCTTCGGGGGTAGTCGGGATGGGATAATTCATAATCAGATGGGGTAGGCTGTGTATTAATCTAGGTGTGTAAAGTTTTTTAAACTTTTTTCAGAAAACTTTTTGTGTAGTCTAGCGTAATCAGACGATTTTTGGGTTTAACAACTAAATCAAGATGAGAGAAATACTTTACAGAGAAATTCCGACTCCCGACTCGATCGCCGTTTGTCAGTGGTTACAATCCGATTGGCAACCCGCAAGCGGTGTCAAGACAAATACACCTAACGGGGTGAGATTGCGCTTATCGGAGGCGATCGAATTATCGATTTTTGTCTGGACGCTGCAACGGACTACTTATTTAAAAGTTTTCCGCTGGGGTCAGCGATCGCATGATCAAGAAACATCCCTGACTCGGCAGCTCGATCGAGCTTTACAAAAGCGTTTTCCGCCGCAGTATAGCACGATACCAAACATCGATCAAAAAAATCACTCAATTTTTACAGATTTAGAAGCGGACTATCCCCTAACGGTTCACTACTTCCGCAAAATGCCCCAAGGAGAGGCGGACTTGGAACGATTGTACTGGTGGGAAAAACGTTGGCGCGACAGTGCCAAAAATCCCCAACAACCGCAGCCGGTAATTTTCTCTAGCAGCGAGGAAAATGATCATCCCATCACCTACGACTTAATTTATATTGGTGGTGCCTTGGGGGCAATTCATGCGGCACAGATGGCCAAATTAGGTTATCGAGTCCTCTTAGTAGAAAGACTGCCTTTCGGACGGATGAATCGGGAATGGAATATCTCTCGATCGGAGTTTCAAAGTTTAATTAATTTAGGACTATTTACGTCTGAAGAATTCGAGGAATTAATTTTCCAAGAATACATCGATGGCTTTAATAAGTTTTTTGATGGCAATAATCCCCCCCATCTGAAAGCCGAAATTCTCCATACTCCCACGGTTTTAAATATCGCCATTAATTCCGATCAATTGCTGCAATCCTGCGGTAAAAAATTACAGGATAATGGCGGTAAAATTCTCGATCAAACAGAATTTATCAAGGCTGATATTACCGCTAATAGTGTTACTGTCACCCTTAATCATAGTGGAGAAATTCAACAGATAAAAGGCCGTTTATTGATTGATGCCATGGGTTCCGCTTCTCCCATCGCTTGGCAATTAAACGGAGTGCGTGCCTTTGATAGTGTCTGTCCGACGGTGGGAGCAGTAGTAGAAGGATTCGATCCAGCGGTGTGGGATTCTCACTATGGTGATGTCTTAAATTCCCATGGCGATATTTCTAAAGGTAGGCAATTAATTTGGGAATTATTTCCGGGGGAAGGAAAAGAATTAACCTTCTATCTATTTCACTATCATCAAGTCCATCCCGATAACCCCGGTTCTCTGTTGGAAATGTACGAAGATTTCTTTACTATTTTGCCAGAATATCGACAGTGTGACCCAGAAAAATTAACTTGGAAAAAACCCACCTTTGGTTATATACCGGGGCATTTTAGCACAGGTAAAAAAGATCGAATTGTCTCCTTTGATCGCATTTTAGCCATCGGTGATGCCGCCTCCCTGCAATCACCCTTAATCTTTACTGGATTCGGTTCTTTGGTGCGTAATTTAGAGCGCTTAACCCATCTTTTGGATACGGCCTTAAAACACGATTTACTAACAGCTAAAGACCTAGAAAATGTGCGGGCCTATCAAAGTAATGTGGCGGTAACTTGGTTATTTTCTAAAGGAATGATGGTTCCCACGGGAAAAACCTTACCCCCCCAAAGAATTAACGCCATGTTAAACACATTTTTCGGTTTATTGGCCGACGAACCGCCGGAGGTTTCTGAAACCTTTATTAAGGATAAAACCGATTGGTTGACCTTTAGCCGTTTAGCAATTAAAGCGGCCAGAAAAAACCCCGCTTTACTGTTGTGGATAGCAGAAATGGCCGGCAGTCAGGATTTAATACGTTGGTTGGGTTCCTATCTCGATTTTAGCCTTGATGGAGTCAAAAATCTGCTTTTTGGTTCCTGGTTTCCCCAATGGTTAAAAAACTCCCAAAGCTGGCTAGAAAAAGACAATCCTCGCCTATGGTTAAAGTTATTGAGTTTTAATTATGGCTTAAGAAATTAGAGGATATTTATCCAGCAATTCCCAATTCAAACAGTAGCAGAGAATACAGAATTAAGCTTGCTCCTGCTTGGCAAAATCGAGTGAAAGTTGTCAAGAGTGGGTTTCGGGGCAATGGAAGTCAAAGCACTGAGTTTTATGGGAGTGTTGAGCTATTTCTAGGTAGTTATCGCTGGGATGGCTGACCCTCGAAGAGATAGCAATACCAGCCGCTACAGTCGGCAAGACGCAATATTAGGGGCATTTGCCGCCTTTTTTCGCCGGAATGAATCATTCCTAGAATATCAGCGTCAACCCAATAGTCGTTATAGACCAGATAATACTCAAAGTCTTTTTGGCCTGGTAAAAATCCCGACAGTAGAACAGACGCAGAACATTCTCGATGGGATAGCAGCGAAGCATCTTTTCCCTATTTGTCTGACCAAGTATTACAACTAAGCTGACCCCGAAAAAAAAGGACAGGCAAAAGCCCACCCTAGGATTAATGATTCGTCAGTCAAACCTTAGACATCGTAGTAGAGAGAGAACTCGTAGGGGTGGGGACGTAAGCGCATCGGGTTAACTTCGTTATCGAGTTTGTAGGTAATCCAGTTGTGGATAAAGTCTTCGGTAAAGACACCAGAATCGGTCAAGAAAGCGTGATCTTTTTCGAGACTTTCTAGAGCTGCTTCCAGAGAACCGGGGGTAGAGGGTATTTTTGACAATTCTTCGGGACTGAGTTCGTAGATATCCACATCGAGAGGTTCCCCGGGGTCAATTTGATTTTTAATCCCATCGATACCCGCACAGAGCATGGCGGCAAAAGCGAGGTAGGGGTTAGAAGTCGCATCAGGACAACGGAATTCCAAACGTTTGGCTTTCGGGTTGCTTCCCGATAAAGGAATCCGAATCGAAGCGGAGCGATTACCTTGGGAGTAGGCCAGGTTGACAGGGGCCTCAAAACCGGGGACGAGACGCTTGTAAGAGTTGGTGGTGGGGTTAGTTAAAGCTAAGAGTGCGGGAGCGTGTCTAAGCAAACCACCGATGTAGTGCAGTGCCATTTGGCTGAGTCCGGCGTATTTATCCCCGGCGAACAGGGGTTGACCATCTTTCCAGATAGACTGGTGAACGTGCATCCCGGAACCGTTATCACCAAAGATGGGTTTGGGCATAAAGGTGACGGTTTTACCGTATTTCTTAGCCACGTTCTTGATGCAGTATTTGTAGGTCATCAAGTAGTCGGCAGCCCGTACTAGGGTAGAGAATTTAATCCCTAACTCGTTTTGACCACCAGTAGCGACTTCGTGGTGATGTTTTTCGATGGGAACTCCGCAGTCGGCCATGGTTAAGAGCATTTCCGTGCGAATATCTTGAGAGGTATCGGTGGGACTAACGGGGAAATAACCCTGTTTGTAGGCGGGTTTATAGGCAAGATTTCCGTCTTTTTCCTCTTTACCGCTATTCCAACGACCTTCGACACTATCCATGTAGTAATAGCCTGAGTTGGCGGTTTGGTCAAAACGAGCGCTATCAAAGAGAAAAAATTCCGCTTCCGGTCCAAAAAATACGGTATCACCTAAACCGGTACTGCTAAGATAATCGATCGCTTTCTGAGCAATAGAGCGAGGATCGCGGCTATACCATTCACCGGTTCTCGGTTCTTTGATGCTACAGATCATGCTTAGGGTAGGTTCCTTGTAGAAGGGATCGATCCAAGCAGTGCTGGGATCGGGAACCATGGCCATATCGGATTCGTTAATTGCTTTCCAACCGCGAATACTGGAACCATCGAAGGCAACACCATCGCTGAAAGAGCTTTCATCGATTTGATCGTAGTAGAACGAGCAATGTTGCCAGATACCCGGCATATCAATAAATTTCAGGTCGATAATCTTAATATTGTTGTCCTGAATCATTTTCAAGACTTCTTGTGGCGTTTCGGGCATGGAAAACTCCTTTGACGTATGGATCGGTTCTTAAGCTTCTCAAAAAAACCATCCTAAACAGTCACTTTCGCAGGTTTTGTATTTTTCGATACAAAATCTTTAATCCTAGCTTGAAAAAATCTGTAATTTCCTTGTTCGGGTCGGTAATGGCTCCGAAGGGCGATTTGCCCATCAGTTAAGTAGGGAGGCACAATTATTTGTAGGATGGGTTAGAGGTAGCGTAACCCCTGCGGGTGTTGGGTTTCGTTCCTCAACCCAACCTACGTTCATCTTATATTTAATTCCACCCACCTACTTACTAGACCTCTTGCATAATTTTTTTATGGTATAATGGAAGGTTTTGCTTTTTTCTCGATTTTTAGATTGAAGTGGAAAAAAGAATAAAATGTGATCTTAGGTCAGGAAATCATCTATAATTT
>SFAU01000184.1 GCA_007096045.1 Microcystis novacekii Mn_MB_F_20050700_S1
GTCAATCCTTCTTTTTCCCATTTAACGAAAGAAACAGGCTATCAAAATTACACGATACCAATATCCGTGACCGGAGATTATATTTTAGGGTTTGGGGTAGTTGATGTGGATAAGACAGGAGGAGGAGATAACACTATCAATTCGGCTTTATTAGTTGATAATATCAAGCTTACTAATATAGCCAAAGTTCCTGAACCTGATCCTATTTTCGGACTATTATTAACTCTAGGATTAGCTACTAAATGCCAGCGCAAGAATTGTCAACAGTCCCCTGAAATACTAAATGAAGAAAGTGACGACCACGGTTCTAAGTTTCCGCTGGAGACTGAGAAATTAACTTAATATCGGTGGCTAAACCGATCAGTTATAACTATATTTATGTTGGTTTAACCGGCGAATGTTTACTTATTTTGTCGCTTTCATCAGAAATTTATGTCACCGATAGTGATCGCTTTCTCGCAATCACCCGCTAAAATTGTCATTGTGAGGGGGTAATTTCAGTTATCGGTAACAGTTAAGTGACTACCGTCTAAAGTCGGTAGCTTGAAAGAGGTCAAAGACAATGCTCCTAATCTAAAAATTTGTTACAATAGGTAGAATTTCTAATAATCATGGGGGATAATGAACTTATATGATCGCCTGACTTTCTGATTGGCAGCGGCTCGCCATGAATCAAACAACCGCCAATTATGATGAATCATGGAAAGAAGCATTAAGCGAGTATTTTGAAGCATTTTTAGGCTTCTTTTTTCCCGAAGTTCACCAACTAATTGATTGGACAAAAATTCCCGAATCTCTGGAGAAAGAACTCAAACGGATTACCGCTTCAGCTAAAACAAAAAAACGTTTCGCTGACAAACTCTATTCAGTTATCAGTTATCAGTTATCAGTTATCAGTGACTAATTGGAAGCAAGTAGTAATCCCTTTGCTATAATAGTCATGGCACACCTGAAAACGAAAGCGACTACTAGGAACCTGCCACAGAGGGAACAGTGGAAGTGGACATTAATCAGGGGATTGTATGAGCGAGGGTTAGAAAGAGAACGGATAATTAAACTATTTGAAATTATCGACAGGATGATGACACTACCGAATCAATTACAGTTAAGTTTAGAGAATAAAATTAAACAATTTGAGGAGGAAAGAACCATGCCTTTATTAAGTAATATGGAGTTACGAGGGATAGAACGCGGTAAGGAAATTGGTAAGGAAATTGGAGCGTTAGAAAATGCTCGTGATTTTGTCAAAACAGTTTTGCAATCTCGATTAGATGAAGTTCCTTTAGATGTCGAACAATACCTGAATCAAGTTTCGGTGCTATCTACATTACAAGAGATTGTTAAATTAGCGGCTACCGCTAATTCTCTCGCAGAATTTAAGCAGTCTTTAGCAAGAATCCAATAAGAACAGCTGAAATGCCCGAAATAACCGCCTAGTAAGGTCTTCAGTAAAATAGGGCAGTTTTCAGGCTACCCTAACCGGAAAATTAATCCCCAAAATGGGAGATGATTGCATCGGCAAATTCGGAACATTTCAGGGGAGGATTAACGGGAGGTTCCATCAGACGCGCTAAATCGTAGGTAACTTGTCGATTAGCGATCGCTGCTGCGATACCTTTTTTAATCAAATCGGCCGCTTCTTGCCATCCCATGTATTCCAACATCATTACCCCAGAAAGAATCACCGAACCGGGGTTAATTCGGTCTAAACCAGCGTGTTTAGGTGCTGTGCCGTGGGTTGCCTCAAAAATAGCGCAAGTATCGCCAATATTCGCCCCTGGTCCCATACCTAAACCACCGACGATCGCAGCCGCTGCGTCGGAGAGATAATCGCCATTCAGGTTCATGGTAGCGAGGATCGAGTATTCATCGGGACGGGTTTGGATCTGTTGGAAGATACTATCGGCAATGCGATCGTTGACCATAATTTTATCTTGCCACCGGCCATTGCCGTGGGTTCCCCAGATGGCATCGAGAACACTGGTAACTTCTTGGCAGATTTTGGCTTTTTTCTGGTCTGTGAGAGCATCATAACCCGGTTCCACCATGCGGGCGTTATCTTCAATGCTCAGATCGGGGTTTTTCTCCTTATTGCTGAGTATCCATGATTCCATCTCGGTAACACACACATCCCGGAATTCACTTTTAGCTAATTCATAACCCCAATCCCGAAACGCCCCTTCCGTATATTTCATAATGTTACCCTTGTGGACAAGCGTAACTTGATTTTTCGGTTTCGGTAAAGTCAGCGCCCGTTCGATCGCCCGGCGGACTAATCTTTGGGAACCTGTCTTACTAATCGGTTTGATCCCGATACCCGCATCGAGGGGAATTTGTTTGTTACCGTGTTCGGGAGTGGCGGGAATTAGTTCTGTATTGAGATAATTAATCAGTTTATCGGCGATTTCCGTGCCTTGTTTCCATTCGATACCGAGATAGATATCCTCGGTATTTTCCCGATAGACGATGACATCGAGTTTTTCCGGGGTTTTATGGGGGGAAGGGGTTCCCGCATAGTAACGACAGGGACGAACACAGGCATAGAGGTCAAAAATTTGCCGCAAAGCCACATTCAGGGAACGAATGCCGCCACCGATGGGAGTGGTCAAGGGACCCTTGATGGCTATACCATATTCTTTAATCGCTGTCAAGGTATCTTGGGGTAGATATTGATAAGTCCCGTAGATTTCGCAAGCTTCATCGCCTGCATAGACTTTAAACCAATGGATTTTCCTTTGACCAGCGTAGGCTTTGGTGATCGCTGCATCGATAACTTTTGCGGTTGCGGGCCAGATATCGACCCCCGTACCGTCACCGCGAATGAAGGGAATGATGGGATCATCGGGAACTAGAGGTTTTCCGTCAGAAAAAGTAATTGTCGAGCCTGTTGTCGGTGGGGTGATTTTTTCGTAGCTCACAGTCATGGGCTTCCAGAAACAGTATTTATCTATACGTTGGGAGTCTAGCGCCGTCAATATCTATACTCAGGGATTTTGGGTAATTTCTTAAAGATTCCCTTGCTGGCAGCAACTTCGTACCTCACTATTAAGATAACGGCTATAGCTAAGACTCATTTAAGCTGTCAGCGTATTTAAATTGCTTGTTGAGATGAGGCAAGAGGCTTCGCAGGAATTTGATGAGAGTTTACCCAAAATTGCTCGGGAAATTATGGACGAACCGTTGGTTCTATAATCTCAATTTTTTCGATGATACCGAAGTCTTCACTAATTGCTCGTGTTGCTTTCAGTTGACCGGTTACTAAAAACTTCAGCTTCATTAGACCTCTTGCATAATTTTTTTATGGTACAATGGAAGGCTTGGCTTTTTTATCGATTTTTAGATGGAAGTGGAAAAAAGAATAAAATGTGATCTTAGGTCAGGAAATCATCTATACTTTTGCTATGTTTATTAGCAAAAGTATGGATTATCAAAACTGATCAACAGACTTTTGGGAGTCCTATAAGACAGTAATTCCGAGTAAACGTCATCGACCAGTCGGTCAAGAAACTGGTCAAAATAATCCTATTGAAAGATTAAATAATACCCTTCGACAAAGGATTTCTCGGCTGGTGAGAGAGAGTCTATCTTTCTCTAAAAAAATGGAGAATCATGTTGGGGAACCCTTTGGTATTTTATCCATGACTACAATGCACAGCAAAGCAAAGGATTAAGCCTCCATCACTACTACCGAATTACTACCATCTGGCTAACACGCTTTTGAGCGTGATATATTGCCGAGCTTCGAGTTCATGGATATTTTACTAGAATTTATCTGTATCTGGTCTGGGACCAACAGCGCCAGCGGGATTAACAAAAAGATTGCCGCCGGCTTCATTTTGGAAGATACAATCGATTTTCGGTTTGCCTTCCAAGGGACCGGTATAACCAAAGGTATTCATCCGGTTTTTACAGCTTTGTACCTGCTGTCCATCGACTAATTTTTGTTGTTCTAAAATTGACCAGTTATTGCGTCGCAAAACGCAACCGGGTTGCATGACTGGTTGGGTAACAAAAACATTAAAGGGGTTAAGAGTGACATAAACCCGCAAATCGGTGACAATGGCGCTGGCCCCAAATTGCACGCATAATTCCGCATTGGGGGCACTGCGATCGATTACTTCCCGGGAAGCGACGTTTTCGGGGCTAAAATTAGCGGTAGAACTGAATACCAGACCGAGACCCACTCCTAGTACAAAAATACCACCAATCAGGGCGATCATGGCATAGTTTAATTTTGCCAATAGGCCCCCAGCAGCCGAAGCGCGGGAGTCATCGCCATAGGAGCGGTCATAATCACGCTCACGTGATCGGGGAGGAGTATAACGAGGTCTTCTATTCATAGAAATTGCTGATGTGGCTGCTATGGCGGTCAGTGGTTAGCTATTAGCTTATCATTGTTCTATCCTAGCAACCTTGGGGATAACCCAGAGGATAGGTCTGGTATAGGACTATATAGTTTTTTTTGGGTTAGTATGTTATGGTGGATCACTAAATAGAGTAAGTCAGCCTAATCCAAGTTTCTATGCTAGATATTAGCTAGACAAATTCGGAGCGGAGGAACCACATTTGGGGGCGCATTTCTAGATTTTTTAGCCTAGAAAAGGATATCTCTCTATCCTAGCCCGTCAGCTAACTTCGTCGGCGTGGGGGGGAAGACTGAAACATCACTACATTCCTAGCAATGTCTTGATCGGTTCAGTTATGTCGCTGGTACTACTTGATAGTCATAACTTACAGGAGACATTGTTTATGGGGATTGTCATGTTAGCTTACCGATCACAACAATTTTAAGATTTTCCGTAGATAACCATATTTTCTATGAGTTTGCTGTACATTCTTCGGGCAAACTTTTAGTCCTATCGAGAAACCGAAAGTAAAAACAGGATCAAAAATGCTGGAATCTTTACCAATGTGGATTGCTGCGATGACTTTTATTGCAGTCATTGTGGTTATTATGTTCGAGTGGCTCCATATTACTGTAGCGGCTTTATTAGGAGCTTTAATCTTAGTTTTTACCCATATCATGACTCTCCAGGAGGCGGTGGGTTATATCAGTCGCAGTTATGCCACTCTCGCCCTATTTTTTGGGGTGATGGTGTTAGTGAGAGCCTTTGAACCAACGAAGATTTTTGATTATTTGGCAGCACAAATGGTGCTTTTGGCCAAGGGACAGGGCAAATTATTACTAATAGGAATTGTTGCCATTACTACCCCAATCTGTGCGGTATTGCCCAACGCTACCACGGTCATGTTACTAGCACCTCTAATTCCCCCATTGGCACAGGATATTGGCGTGGATTTTGTGCCACTCTTAATCCTAATGGTTTTCGTGGCCAACAGTTCCGGGTTATTAACTATTGTTGGTGATCCCGCCACTTATATCGTCGGTGATTCTATTAATATCACCTTCATGGAATACCTACAGCGTTTAAGTTTAGGTGGTGCCTTGGCAGTGATTACCATTCTGGTTATGTTGCCTTGGTTATTCCCCAAAATCTGGCGGACAAAATTCGAGCATTTAGAAGACTTACCCCATCCGAAAATTAATCATCCGCGCGTCCTAGCTCTGGGGGGAATTATCGTCTTTTTAGTCTTATTTTTATTCGTGGTCGGCGAATCTTTTCCTGTACCCCTTGCTCCTGCTGCTGTTGCTCTGATGGGTGCCACTTTAGCCCTACTTTTAGCCCAGCAATCGAAGATAGATACGGTTCATAATATTCTCCGAGATGTGGACTGGAGTACCCTATTATTTTTCATGTCAATTTTTGTCCTAATTGGCGGCTTAGAAAAAACTGGCGTAGTTAATAGTGTATCGGGATTTCTGTCGATAATTTTAGGCAAAAATATCTTTTTAGGCTCTCTAGTCTTACTGTTTTTTGTCGGTTTTATTTCCAGTGTCGTTCCCAATATTCCCCTAGTGGTGGCCATGGTTCCACTACTGAAACAGTACCTTGTTAATGTTAACTTAGTCGGGATCGAAGTTCTTTCCCCCGATTATGCCGGTTCTTTTCCCCCGTCCGTTTTACCGCTTTTCTATGCGATGATGTACGGAGCCACCCTAGGGGGTAATGGTACGTTAGTGGGAGCTTCTTCTAATATAGTCGCTGCTGGCATCGCCGAACAACACGGGGGCAAAATTAGTTTTCATACCTTCCTGCGCTACGGCCTACCAGTGATGTTGACTCAGTTAGTCGTCTCGGCTATGTATATGTTAGTTTTCTTTGTCTAGTCTATCTCTGGGGGGATTAATGTTAAGTCCGTTTAAGATTGACAAAATCGTTAACATTGATTAACATTCTCCTATCGTGCTAGATAATCTGGATTGATCGGCGATCGTGAACAAAAAAATCTCTGTTTTAGCACCAGATTTATCCGGTGGTGGTGGCACAAGAGTCTATTTGATTGCTCAAGTCTTGCAACAGCTAAACTGTCAGGTGACGGTCTATGGTCCGATTTTTGGCCGGGAAATCTATCCCACCCCACCGGGGAATTTACCCCTGGTATCGGTCAAAGGCAATAATTATCCCCAGTTTTTTGGCCAGATCAAAACTTTACTCGATCGCCTCTCCGGAGAGATTATCTACGCGGTTAAACCCCGTCCCACCAGTTTCGGCATCGGCCTACTGAAACGTTTTTTTTCCCCACGTCCCCTAATTCTTGATATTGACGATTGGGAAATGAGTTGGTTTGGTGGCGATCGATGGTCCTATCGTCCTCATCCCCGACAATTAGCTAGGGATATCCTCAAAAAAAATGGTGCGCTTAGAGACCCGAATCACCCTCTTTATCTGCGTTGGATGGAAAATTTAATTAACCGGGCCGATGCGGTGACGGTTAATAATCAATTTTTGCAAAAGCGTTATGGGGGGGTTTATTTACCGAATGGCAAGGATACGCAACTTTTCGATCCCAATCTCTACGATCCCGTCGCTTGTCGTCAAAAATACGGTTTATCTGCCTATAAAGTCTTAATGTTCCCGGGTACAGCTAGACCCCACAAAGGTTTAGAAGATGTGTTAATCGCTTTAGATCAAATTGGTGATCCTGATTTTAAATTGGTGGTGGTGGGAGGTCGCCAAATCGGGGATGGTTATCTGGATAGTTTGCTAGAAAAAGGTCAACCTTGGTTAATTCATTTACCTGCTCAACCGCTCGATCGAATGCCGGAAGTTATTGCCGCCGCTCATGCTATTATCGTTCCCCAGAGGGATGAAGCTACGGCTAACGCCCAATTTCCGATTAAACTCACCGATGGTATGGCGATGGCTAAACCGATTATTTCCACTAAAGTTGCAGATATTCCCGAAATTTTAGCTGATATTGGCTATTTAGTCGAACCTCGATCGCCAGAGCAACTAGCTGCTATGATTAGCGAAGTTTTTAATCATCTCGACTCGGCTAATGCACGAGGACTAAAAGCGAGAGAGCGCTGTATCGCCTCCTATAGTACCACCGCCATGGCGACAACTCTCTCTGGCATAATTACTTCTCTGGAAGGGAAATATTAGTTGACCGTTGACTATTTACTTTATTACTTGCGATGAATCCTAATCAAATCCTCCTTAAATATACGCTTAAACACTGGATATTAGTGGTTTTCAGCATTGTCATAGGCTTTGTCAGTACCATATTTAATGGGGTAGGAGCTATTTTAGTTATCCCCTTACTAATTTCTTTTATTAATCCCGAAAATGATATCTTAAAAAATGCCCCCCAAATTATCAAAAAGCTGCTCTCCCTTTTCGAGGTTTTCTCGGTCGATACTCGTTTTTTCTGGATGTTTGCGGCGATATTATTAATTTTAATTCTCAAGCACATTACCAATTTTGTCAGTAATTGGCTAGGCACTTACTTGTCTTTGATCATGGCAAAAGAGATGAGAATTGATTCAGTTATTCTGCTGCTAGAAGTGGATATAGATTATTATGTAAAAAGTAAAATAGGAGATATTTTTAATCGTTTCATGTCGGAGATTAATCGAGCCGTGGGATCAATTAGAAATTACATTGGTCTGGTTAAGATTATCGCCACAGCTTTCATGTACTTAGCTATTTTATTATCAATTTCTTGGCAATTAACTATTCTTTCTAGTATTTTGGGTGGCTTTTTAGCTCTGCTTAATCAATACTTTGTCAAGAGATCGAAAAAGTTTGGAGAGATTATCACCCTAACGGCTAAACAGCAAACTAATAAACTGTTGGAACTGTTAACGGGAATTCGGCTAATTAAAGCAGTAGGAAATGAAAGATACGAATTAGAATCTATTGTAGAAGATATCGAAGCCCGGGAGAAAGCGGGTTTAGATGCCCAGACTAATAATGCTGTAATCGGACCGCTCAATGAGATCGGCGGGGTAATTATTATTGCTTTAATTATCATTGCTGGTCGTTATCTTTTCAATGAACAACTGCAAGCTTTAGCGACAATTTTATTGACCTATCTCTATGTGCTTTTCCGGGCCTTGCCGATAGTTAGTCAAATTAACAGCGCTAGGAGTAGTCTATTGGGGGATGTTTCCGCAGTAGAGGTGGTAGCGGATTTTCTCATTCGAGAGAATAAACCATTTATGAGCAATGGTTCTATTCCCTATCAAAGATTAGAGACAGGTATTCATTTTGATAACGTCCAATTTTCCTATCCCGGTCATCAAGAATTAGTTCTCAAGGGCATCGATCTGTGGATTCCAAAAGGAAAAATGATCGCTCTTGTGGGTGCTTCAGGGGCGGGAAAATCGACAATTGCTGATTTATTACCACGCTTTTATGATCCTACAGCCGGGAGAATTCTTTTTGACGGTCATGATTTACGGGATTATGAGATCAAATCTTTGAGAAAAGCGATGGGAATAGTCAGTCAAGACACTTTTCTCTTTAATAATTCTCTCCGTTTTAATATTGCCTACGGATTAAGCGATGTTAGTGATGCAGAAATTTTAGAGGCGACAAAAAGGGCGAATGCCTACGAGTTTATCTCCAAACTGCCGGAAGGACTGGATACGGAAATTGGCGATCGGGGAGTGAGACTTTCGGGGGGACAAAAACAAAGATTAGCGATCGCTCGTGCCTTACTGCGAGATCCGGATCTTCTCATTCTCGATGAAGCCACCAGTGCTTTGGATACAATTTCTGAGCGTTTAGTACAGGAAGCGATCGATGAACTCTGTCGCGAGCGGACTACTCTTGTGATCGCTCACCGTCTTTCCACTGTGCAAAAAGCCTATCAAATTGTGGTGCTGGACAAGGGAAAAGTGGCAGAAATCGGCAATCATGAGGAATTATTAGCTCAAGGTGGTCATTATGCCCGTTTACACGCTCTGCAATTTAGTGATAGCAAAGAGGCCGACTCTAAGAATAGGGAAGATGAGCAAAAAAGAAAAGCTTATTTATCCTACGAAGCGAGAAGCAGTCTTAATAGTCTTTTAGGTTCTTTGCGTCTAGTATCTGAGGATTTAATCGAAGATTCTCAGGAGAAACAGGAAATTTTAGAAGAATCCTGTAGTTCAGCTATGCGACTTCTCCACATTATCGAAGACTACGAGTATTCCTCGACTCGATAGATCTCCTGCAAAAATCAAAAATATTCCGTTAGGTGGGGAGTCAGTTATCAGTTATCAGTTATCAGTTATCAGTTCACTGAGAAAACTCCCCACACCCTACACCCCACACCCTACACCCTCTTTCAAGTCAGGAGACAGGAAATTTGCAGGAGGTCTCTAGAAAAAAACTCTTAAGTTCTACTAAAATAGTTAGTACAGATAGGCATCTTCCCAGACGGTGAAAAGGAATTATTTACCCTTGAAAACCACAGTTAAAGTCAGCACACAAACCCAATTACCCCTACATCTAGTTATCACCCATCCCCAGTATCGTTTTGTCGATTTATTCGCAGGAATCGGTGGTTTTAGAATCGCTTTGGAGAAATTGGGAGGACGTTGTTTAGGCTATTCAGAAATCGATAAACAGGCTATTCAAGTTTATCAACAAAATTTTATTAGCTATCTCAACAGGGATGAAATTGCTTTCAGAGATGTGAGTAAAATTAGCAATTTACCCGATAATCTTGATCTTATTGTCGGCGGCGTTCCCTGTCAACCTTGGTCGGTGGCGGGATGTTTACGGGGATTTGATGACCCGCGGGGAAAACTCTGGTTTGATGTGATTAAATTAGTCCAGAAAAGTCAACCGAAAAGCTTTATTTTCGAGAATGTCAGTGGTTTAGCTAGTCCTCGCAATCAGGATAATTTAGAATTAATTATCAATGAATTAGCTAATTGTGGTTATCAAGTTGACTGGCAGTTATTAAATGCCTACGATTTTGGTTTACCCCAGAATCGCGAGAGAGTTTTTATCGTAGGAATTAGAAAAGATATAGACAACTATGAGCGGTTTAAATTTCCCTTACCTTTTGGTATCCATCCGAAGGTTTTAGATATTTTAGAAGACATCAAGAATATTCAACCCGTCGAGAAAGTAAAGTTATCCGCAGATACTTTATTTAATGGTTTTATTCCTCCATCGAGAACTCGTTTCCAAAAAGAAGATGAATTAAATGACTTTTTTATTTTTTCTGATTTAAGAAATGGTCACACAACTATTCATTCTTGGGATATTATCAAAACTACGGAACGACAAAAAAGTATCTGTTTAGCTTTGCTGAAATTAAGACGCAGTAAAAAGTATGGCGAAAAAGATGGTCATCCTGTGGCTTTTTCAGCTTTTTTGGAAATTATACCCGACCTAAAAATCGAGGAACTAAATCAGTTAGTTTCTCTAGGTATTTGTTGGCAAACGCAGGAGGGTAAGTATGAATTTATTAACTCGAAAAATATGACGGGAATTAACGGCATTTATCGGATTATTTTACCGACGGCCGATATTATTCCTACCCTAACCGCTACGGGTGCTAAAGATTATATTGCTACTATTTCAATTACCGCTACTCATCCCCAAGAATACAAACAATTGTTTTTAAAGAAAATCTATAAACCCAAAAAGTTTCGAGAAATTACTCCCCAAGATGCGCGTAAATTACAAGGATTTCCTGATAATTTTATCTATCATCAACAGGATGCAATTGCTAAAAAACAATTCGGAAATGCTGTTCCTGTACCAGTGGTGGAGGCAGTAGCAAGAAATTTACTGGAAATAATTTGATCTTTGTCAAAATCCGTAATTATTCTAACAGTTTACTTAATAATTATGTTTACAAGATACCAAAACAATGAACATACTTTATTTCATGGTGATTCTTTGCCGATTTTATCCAGTGAGATTGCCTCTAATTCCGTAGATATGATTTTTCTCGATCCTCCCTACAATATAGGTAAGCATTTTGCCGATTTTTACGACAAATGGGAATCGGAAAATGATTATATAAATTGGGTAAATAACATTCTTGATCAGTGCCTTCGCATCTTGAAACCCCAGGGAACATTATATGTTATGGCCAGCACTCAAGCAATGCCTTACTTTGATCTTTACTTAAGACAAAAAATGACGATTCTTAGTCGCATTATCTGGCATTATGATAGTTCAGGAGTACAAGCAAAAAAATACTTTGGTTCCATGTATGAACCAATACTTCACTGTGTCAAAGATAAAAATAATTACACTTTTAATTCAAAGGATATTAAGATAGAAGCAAAAACTGGAGCAAAACGAAAACTAATTGATTATAGAAAAGCGATTCCCAGTCAATACAATACAGAGAAAGTACCAGGCAATGTCTGGTATTTCGGCGTTGTCAGATCAGAAGAGGAAAGATGCAATGCTCCGGTGCTGATTCGGAGCATCTTTCAATTTGACAACGCCGATTGTAGGGCTAATTCATGAATTAGCCCTACAATCGGCGTTGTCATGAATTATACCAATTTTCAATAGTCGTGACTAACATCTAAAAGCGCAATTCCTGTCCGAGAGCGGAATTGCGCTTTGGAATAATCAACTAAGTCTGTCATCACTTTTGAAAAATGATATTAGCCCTACGCCGATTGTCATGAATTAGCCCTACGCCGATTGTCATGAATTAGCCCTACGCCGATTGTAGGGCTAATTCCACTGCTAAATCGAGCGACTGTTGTTCCCCACTTAAGCCCAACTATCGGCACTATTCGTTCATTAAACACTAATTGTCAAGATGCCATGTAATCTTTCCTATCAAAGTAATTTCAGTTCCGGTGCTGATTCGGAGCATCTTTCAATTTGACAACGCCGGTATTTCCCCCGGGTAAGATATCGCATGGATGAATACGAAAATCATCCCTCACAAAAACCTGAATCATTGCTAGAAAGAATTATTTTGGCCAGCACTGACAAGAGTGGAATTGTGCTTGATCCATTTGCAGGAACTTTTACAGCTGCAGCCGTAGCTAAACGTTTGGGAAGAATTTCTATTAGTATAGAATTGCAAGAGGAATATTTAAAAATTGGTCTTCGACGGGTTCTCGGATGGCAAGAATACAAGGAAGAAAAGTTACTACCTCCTCAAAAAAGCTATAGTAAGAAAAGCAAAAACGAACGGGAACATAATTTTGTGCAGGAGAGTATTTTCGATGTCGATAGTCAAGCATGAATTTACCAAGATAATTACTTTCCCAATCAGGGAAATAGCATTTTAAATGCCATTGAATTTATTCGGAGTTTACTGAGACCCAACATTGATGCTAGAGTTTTTGAGATTGTCAGTTATGCAATTCTTAAAGAGTATTATGGGGAACAGAAAATATATTGGGGATGGTCGCCCGATCGGTTAAACTCTGAATACTTACTTTTATATAAAACTGGTCGAACAAATGCCAATGATGGGGGGATAGATTTTGTCATGAAACCCCTAGGACGATTTTTTCAAGTGACGGAAACGATAGCTGCTGATAAATATTTCTTAGATATTGATAAAGTCCAAAAATATCCCATTACTTTTGTGGTTAAAACCGAGCAGACTTGCGAGGAAATTTTAGGAAAAGTTGCGGAGCAAGCTAAGATAAGATACAAGATTAGGGCAATTGTCGAAAGATATCTAGAATCTGTGGAGGAAGTGATCAATATTCCCGAATTAATCAACCGTTTTGATCGGGTTTTAGCTCAAGGTAAAGGAGGAGCGGTAATTACAGAAATGGTTTTACAGAGCCGGATTGAGTTTAACCTAGAATCGGAGCCATAAAGATATCTAACTCCCCAGCTAAACTAGAATAGAAAGATAGGAAAGCGATCGAAATTAGAATGACGACCGAAATTGAAAAAGAACTAGAAACCAGCGAAGCTGTCTTGGAAAAACGGCGAAATTTTGCCATTATCTCCCACCCTGACGCAGGAAAGACCACCCTGACCGAAAAACTGTTACTATACGGGGGTGCAATCCATCAAGCGGGTGCAGTCAAAGCAAGACGCGACCAACGCAAAGCCACCTCCGACTGGATGGAAATGGAAAAACAACGGGGAATTTCGATTACTTCCACGGTTTTACAGTTCGATTATCGCAATTTTCAGATTAATCTCCTCGATACCCCCGGACACCAAGATTTTAGCGAAGATACCTATCGTACCCTAGCCGCTGCCGATAATGCGGTGATGTTAATTGACGCGGCCAAAGGTTTGGAACCCCAAACCAGAAAACTCTTTGAAGTGTGCAAACTGCGGCAGTTACCCATCTTTACCTTTGTTAACAAAATGGATCGCCCCGGCCGCGAACCTCTGGACTTATTGGACGAAATCGAGCGAGAATTAGGATTACAGACCTATCCCGTCAATTGGCCGATCGGAATTGGCGATCGCTTTCGGGGAGTTTTCGATCGGGCCACCCAGACCATACACCTGTTTGAACGTCGCTCCCACGGCTCTCAGGAGGCGCAGGAAACCGTGATCGAGCTTGGCGACCCCAAAATTGAGGATTATCTCGAAAAAGACCTGTATTACCAGTTAAAAGAGGATATAGAACTACTCTCGGAATTGGGTGCAGAATTGGATTTGCCAGCAGTCCACGCAGGAGAAATGACCCCGATCTTTTTTGGTAGCGCCATGACCAATTTTGGGGTGAAATTATTCCTAGAATCCTTCCTCGACTATGGATTACCCCCCAGAGGACGCAATTCCTCCCTCGGTGTCCTTGATCCCACCTATCCCGATTTCACCGGTTTTGTCTTCAAACTGCAAGCAAACATGGACCCCAAACATCGGGACCGAGTGGCCTTTGTGCGGGTATGTACGGGGAAATTTGAGAAGGATATGGTAGTAAATCACGCTAGAACTGGTAAAACTATCCGTTTATCCCGTCCTCAGAAACTTTTTGCCCAAGATCGCGCTGTTATAGAAGAAGCTTATCCCGGAGATGTGATCGGATTGAATAACCCCGGGGTCTTTGCGATCGGTGATACGATTTATATGGGTAAAAAGCTCGAATACGAAGGTATTCCCTGTTTTTCTCCAGAATTATTCGCCTATCTCAGAAATCCTAACCCTTCCAAGTTCAAACAGTTTCAAAAAGGAGTCTCGGAATTACAGGAAGAAGGGGCCGTACAGATATTATCCTCGATCGATGAATTTAAACGCGACCCAATTTTAGCCGCTGTCGGTCAATTACAGTTTGAAGTGGTGCAATTCCGTCTTTTAAGCGAGTACGGAGTCGAAACTACCCTCGAACCCCTAGCCTATAGTTTAGCCCGTTGGGTAGCCGGGGGTTGGGCCGCTTTAGAAAAAGCCGGTAAACTCTTTAATACTCTAACTGTCAAAGATTATTGGGGTCGTCCCGTCTTATTATTCAAAAATGAGTGGAATTTACAGCAAGTTAAAGAAGATCATCCCTCTTTGCAATTAAACTCGATCGCACCGGTAGGATCAGGAGTACAACCCCAATCCTAACCATTAATCCCCCAAGACAATTACCGAACTGGTCAGGACAAGATAGCGACCCCCAGACAACTACTCTAAAGTAGAAATGGTCAGAAAGTCTCGATCTTTCCTAACACTTCGGATGTCTCAAAGCACTATCGTTGACGAGTCCCTCACCATTAGAAAAATTCCTCCTGTCAATTCCCGAATTAATCCCTGTTTAATTCGCTTTTGTTATTTTCTGGGAAATTATCTAGTTTTACCAGCTTTTTTCAGCAAAATAACGGTTACGGGCCAGGAAAATATCCCCCTAACGGGGGGTGTCATCCTTGCACCTACCCATCGTTCTCGTTGGGATGCGCTGATTTTACCCTATGCGGTGGGACGCTTAGTTAGTGGACGCGATTTGCGCTTTATGGTTTCCGCTAACGAGATGAAAGGGGTACAAGGTTGGTTTATCCGACGTTTGGGGGGTTTTCCCGTCAACACCGATCACCCTGGTATGGGTAGTCTAGTCCATAGCGTCGAACTTTTGGCCGCGGGGGAAATGGTGGCGATTTTTCCGGAAGGGGGTATCTATCGCGATCGAGTGGTTCATCCTCTTAAACCGGGGGTAGCGCGGATTGCGTTGGAAGTTAAGATCATGAAACCCGATGCAGATATCCAGATTTTACCGGTAAGCATTAGTTATAATCAGCCTTATCCCGGATGGGGAAGCGAAGCGACAGTAAACATCGGTCAAGGGATTAATGTGCTTGATTATCAACAAAATTCGCTAAAACGGGAAACTGTCCGCTTAACCAAAACCTTGAGCGATCGCTTAAAACTTCTCCACGAGGATCAATCCCCTTAATCAGCTGTTGACTATCTACCGCACAAGTGGGATTTCGGGGAAGTATTTTTCAGTAAAAAAGTGGCTTTTCTGAGTAGAAAACGGGTTTCTCGGAGAAACCCGTTTTCTGTGCGTTACTCAACGGATTTAGGATAACATCTTGGTTTTTTCAGATTCTAGCTCCTGAATACTGCCTCGGAAACCCTTCATATCCGTGAAAATGTCCGATGGTTGCAGGGGGTCTAATGATAGAATGGGCATCAGCGAAAGTAGTTTGTGAGCGAAGTGATCCGATGCAGTTCCAAATCCAGCCAGACAGTGAAATTCCCGCCTCTAAGCAGTTATTTGACCAAATTCGCTTCGCTATCGCCTCTCGTCAGTATCCACCGGGACATCGTTTACCTAGTACCCGTCAACTAGCTATGATCACGGGATTACACCGTAATACGATAAGTAAAATTTATCAACAACTGGAAGACGATGGGTTAGTGGAATCTGTAGCAGGTTCGGGGATTTATGTCAAGGCTCGCGGACATGAAAACGATAATTTATTGGGTTCGCCCCTATTGGAACAAAATCCAGAAATAGGCCGACTAATTCGCCAGAGTTTAGCTAGTTTTCTCGCTCAAGGTTTAACTTTAGAGCAAATTCGCGAGTTATTACTGGCGGAAATCGACTGGCGATCGCAGTGTAGTTCTCAAGTTCTTGTCACCATTCCCCGTCACGATTTGGGTGCAGGAGAACTAATGTTGAGAGAATTAGAGCAATCCCTGCAAATTCCCGTCCAATTAGTGGCAATGGAGGATTTAGCCCAAGTTTTAGCCAATACTAAATCTGCCACTGTTGTCACCAGTCGCTATTTTATCAGTGTGGCGGAGGAAATTGCCACTCCTTTTCACCTACGAGTTATTCCCATCGATATCTACGATTACAGCAAAGAATTGGCATTAATCAAAAAATTACCCACCGATAGCCGTTTGGGGATTGTCAGTATTAGCACTGGTATTATTAAGGTGGCCGAAATTTTAATTCATAGTTTACGGGGTGATGATTTATTAGTCATGTCTGCTCAAATTCATGAAACGGATAAGTTAAAAGTTTTAGCTCGAACTTCCCAGACAATTATCAGTGATCAAGCGAGTTATACTTTAATTAAAAATCTAATTAATGAAGTGCGATCAGATTTAATTCGTCTGCCAGAAATTATCTGTAGTGATAATTATATTGGGGATAAATCAATTCAATTGCTCAGACGAGAATTAGGATTGGGTGGTTAGACAATAACTTTTATCTGTCTTCGATACCAGATTAGGTCATACTTCATCTTTGATTATGATAAAATTATTAGGATGTGTAGTCATTTTTGCAAGTTTACCGAATGTTACACCTGGGATGGCAAATCATTCCCCCCTACAAGTTGCGCAAGCGTCTAGCTCTTCTTCGATTCAAGGTTATTGTTTTTCAGTCGCTAATGATGATCTGGATTCTACCGCGAGGATTTATATTCAGGGAAATCAAGTCACGGGTCGGGTAGAAGCTACGATTCATAATGAACAAGAGTCTTACTATAGCTCCTATACTCAAACTTTGCAAGGAACAAGAAAGGGGAATCAGTTAAACTTAAATATCACGACAAAAATTGAGTTAGACACCCAAAAAACTCAAGCAATCTGGACGTTAACTTCAGATTCTTTGAATACGGGACGAGTCGTTTATCAAAAACAACCTTGTTTAGTGTCTCAAATCCGGTTTGCACCTGGAACTAATAGCACCACTGTTAATCAATCGGTTGTTCGAGGGAGTCGAAATATTTATCTCTTAAGAGCGAATCAAGGACAGAAAATGGCTCTGAAAATTACATCGTTAGAAAATAATGCCGTATTTGATGTGATTGCACCGAATGGGCAAATATTGAAAACAGAAGCTACCCAATCTAGTTTAAAATTACCCGCTACTGGAAATTATGAAATAATTGTAGGGGGAACTCGCGGCAATGCCACCTATAAATTAAATATTAACATTCAATAAATAGTAGCAATGCCCACCAGACGATACTTTATACCAAATCTGTTTTAGAAAGTAAAGCTTGTCAGTTGGGTTGAGCGATTTAATGCTTGGGATAAAAGGTTCTAGCGAACCTAGTATGTAAAATTGACAGCTTTAAATCAATTACTAATTGAGCATGACAAGTTCGGTAGAACCACGTTTTATTCCCCCCGGTAAAAAACAATAGACCAAAAAATTCTAGAAATTTGTTTTTTTATCTTTTGCTTGTTACACTGAGGAAAGAACGAAATTTAAATTAATATCTATGGAACAAAAAACTGTTAATAGCCATTTACCGAAGGTATGAAAATAAACCTTTTGATGTTGTAGCTTAATTGTTTTTCATTCCCTAGTATCATTAACCGTTTCTAGGGTGACATCTTCGTATAAATCCTGAAAAGATGCCGTCAGATTAATACTCTGCAAACTAAAACTTTCTTCCTGATAGGTTTGCAGAATCCATAAACCCTGTTCACCCCGTCGAAAAGTTTCCACTCGTTGGTGTTTACTATTCACTAAGACATATTCCTCTAAACTTTCTAGAGTTTGATAATCATTAAATTTATCACCCCTGTCAAAAGCTTCTGTAGAATCGGAGAGAACTTCAATAATTAATTTAGGAAAACTTTTGTAGGTAGCAGTTTCCCTATCTCTGTCATCGCAGGTGACAATAATATCGGGATAATAAAAGTGATTACGTTTCTCTAATCTGACTTTCACATCGGCAAAATAAACCCGACAATCGGAACCCCGCAAATGATTACGAACAATTGTGTATATATTCCCCGCAACAATATTATGAGTATCCGTCGTCCCTGCCATGGCGTAAATTTGTCCATCGATATATTCGTGTTTAATGGGACTTTTTTCTTCAAACTGAAGATATTCTTCCGGAGTGAGATTATTATAGTTAGATAGAGCAATCATCGTTTTTTCTCCTAATTGCAACTTTATTAAATACCTAAGCAGGTAGGTGTTAAAAATTGTCGGCACCCCCCTTATTAAGGGGTAGGGTTGATTCATAGTAGGGTTGATTCATAGTAGGGTTGATTCATAGTAGGGTTGATTCATAGTAGGGTTGATTCATAGTAGGGTTGATTCATAGTAGGGTTGATTCATAGTAGGGTAGGGTTGATTCATAGTAGGGTTGATTCATGAATCAACCCTACCATGGGTAGGGAAGGATCAGAGGCAAAATCTATCTTCTATTTAATTAGAACCACTTACCTAAGCAAAATTAATTATACATCTAAGCCGTTAGCATTTCCTGATTACTGTTCACTGATAACTGAAAAGTCTCCCCTCTCCGAGTCTCGACTAGGAAATTAACTTTGCAGGATTAGATACCTGTTGAAATACTGTCTAGGAGAACCGGCAAAAAGAGCGATCGAATGGTTAATCGGCTCTTCTCGGCTTTGTGTGATAATTTTTGCTTATGGAATCTTGAAATGCTTACTGGACAAGACTTTTAAGACTATTTTGCGGATATTCTATCAGTATAGACCTCGTTTCCACACACCCTTGTAACCCACTATAACTACTGCGATGACAACCCTAATTGACTATTCAAATATTCAATCTTTACCCGAAGTTTGGTCAATAGTTGCCCAACGTTTCCCCAATATTATCGCTCTGCAGGATCCCCACAGTAAACCGGAAGTAATTCTCACCTATCGGGAACTTTATCAACAAATTCAGCAATTTGCAGCCGCTTTGCAAGCATTAGGAGTCACAGAAACCGAAAATGTCGCTTTATTTGCCGATAATAGTCCCCGGTGGTTTATTGCCGACCAAGGTTCCATGGCAGCCGGGGCCGCCAATGCGGTACGATCTGCTCAAGCAGATGCAGAGGAATTAGCCTATATTCTCGCTGATAGTGACAGTCAGACGCTGATTGTCGAAAATAACAAAACTTTAGGGAAATTGCTGCCGAAAATCCCTGAATTGCCCCTGAAATTAATCGTGCTGCTCACCGATGAAAAACCCGCTACTGGGGAGATTTCCGTGCAGACCTTAAATTTCAAGCAACTAATGGCGATCGGGGCTGAGAACACCCTTAAACCCATCACCAAGGGCGAAAATGATCTGGCTACCCTCATCTACACATCGGGGACGACGGGACAACCCAAAGGGGTGATGTTAAGTCACGGTAATCTACTCCATCAAGTACGCAACTTAAATGCTATCTTTCAACCGCATCCCGGCGATCGAGTTTTAAGTATACTACCTTCATGGCATTCCTACGAGCGCAGTTGTGAGTATTTCAGTCTAGCTCAAGGTTGTACCCAGATTTATACCAGTATTCGCACTTTTAAGTCCGATTTAAAGCAATTTAGTCCCCAATTAATGGTGGGAGTTCCCCGTCTTTGGGAATCTCTTTACGAAGGTATCCAAAAACAATTTAGTCAACAACCAGCTAAAAAACAGAAATTGGTGCAGTTTTTTCTAGAAAAGTCAGAAAAGTACGTTATTGCTCAACGTATCGCCGATAATCTCAGTCTCGATCATCTTCACGCTTCCCCTGGAGAAAGACTCAAAGCAAGAATTCAATCCCTCTTACTCTATCCCCTCCATGCCATCGGTGACAAGCTAGTTTATAGCAAAATTCGCCAAGCAGTGGGAAATAAAGTTAAAATCTTCGTTAGTGGTGGTGGTTCCTTAGCCAGACATCTAGATACTTTCTATGAGATTGCGGGAATCCCGATTTTAGTTGGTTATGGACTGACAGAAACTTCTCCCGTCGCTACCGTCCGTCGTATCGATCATAACCTGCGCGGGTCTGCCGGTCGTCCCGTCCTTCAGACAGAAATCTCTATTGTCGATTTACACAGCAAAGAAGTCTTACCCACAGAAAAACACGGTTTAGTCTTGATTCGTGGACCGCAGGTGATGCAGGGATATTATAAAAAACCAGAAGCAACCGAAAAAGCGATTTCTCCCGATGGTTGGTTTGATAGCGGTGATATTGGTTGGTTAACCGCTGCCGGGGATTTAGTCTTAACTGGACGGGCCAAAGATACAATTGTTTTGAGCAATGGTGAAAATATCGAACCGCAACCGATTGAAGATGCTTGTTTACGCAGTCCCTTTATCTCCCAAATCATGCTAGTGGGACAGGATCAAAAAGCTTTGGGGGCTTTGATCGTGCCTAATCTTGATATACTGGCCAATTGGGCCCAAGAAGAGAAACTATCCTTAAATTTACCCGATGCTCACAGCGATCGCTCAACGATTCTTTCTAGCGATCTCTACAGCAAAAAAGTCTTGGATCTCTACCAACAAGAATTAAAGCGCGAGGTCAGAAATCGGTCTGGTTATCGTGCCGATGACCAGATTAAAGCCTTTGAGTTAATTTTAGAACCTTTTTCCCAAGAAAACGGCATGATGACCCAAACTTTAAAGATTAAACGACCGGTAGTAACGCAACGCTATCGCGATATGATTAACGAGATGTTTGCCAAGTAAATATTTCTGGCAAATATTCTCTAACCCCTTGACAAAAAAACCTTTTTAGGATAAGCAAATCATGGATGACGCACAAACCAGTTTATTACTGAAGCGCCCGGTGACAATTAAAGTTATCGTGACCCCGCGCTGGAAAGAAGAAGCACAACAGCAATTACAAGCACAAATGGCTCAAATTGACGCACAAATTCAACAATTAGAAACCCAAGGTCAAAGAGCGATCGCCGAAATTCAGCGTCAGAGTCTGATCCCCTTACCCCCCGCGGCTGCCCAACAGATTGACAATATTCAAATCCAAGTCAATCAACAGAAAAGTGAGTTTCTCGAACAAAAAAACCAGTATCTGCAACAATTGCAACAGGTACAACTCTTGGAACTCAATCAAGAAGTCGCCCAAGCACAACTAGAAAGCTTTTTCCGCGTCGAAAAAGGCGATAACTTAGTAGCCAAAATGAATGTGGAACTCGTCCTTAGAGATGGCATAGTCGAAGAAATTCGCGGCGAAATTTAAAGCTAGGGTGAGCAGTTACTGGTCAGTGTCAACTTAACGGTTAAAATCGGCAATAGCAAGGGTTTTTCTCCCTTGCTCACCCGAAAAACCGCCCCTAGCTCACATCACCCCTGACAGGACTTGATCAGACCTTAAAAATATATTAAGATTCTTTATCGATCGCCCGGACAAACTCGCTTATATTGTTGTATAACTTCATCTCTCCATCGACTCACCCTTAATTAGATCCTATAAATATGGAATCTCTATGCTTTCTTTCTTACCCACTATTCTTTTAGCTCAGTCCGCCTCGGTTCTGCCCCAGATAGAGAGGAAATTAATCACCCAATATCAGGAAGTGCGTCAGTTGCCCGGTCAACTGAATGACGTTCTAGTTTTTAATAGCAATAGTCCCGAAGTGGTAGAAAAAGAGGGAATTCTCCTCTCCACTTTCCCCGGTAAAGGAAAACGTTATCCCATAGCCCATCTCAATCATCCCCTACAAGGACGTTTTGACGTTTTCACCCACCACATCGCCCGTCAAACCGATCCCAATCGCGACCTACACCAAGGACTGATCGTTACTAATCCCACCTCCAGAAACCTCGTTATCCGCATCCTGCAAGGAGTCAGTTACGTCACCTCCGCCGATGCCCCTTTTGTCGATTTACCCTCTCTGGTGGAAGATCCCAACGGCCGGGTTTTTTCCGGTCCCGGTTCCCGTTTAGCCAGCGATATCATGCGTCGTCGTCATGATACCCAATTTCCCACCCAGATCGTCATTCCCCCGGGCCAAAGTCGGATGATCTTCGATCTGATTATCCCCAGAAGTAGCGCCCGCTCGACTCTCCTCCGTCTCTACAGCGATGGACCGGTCTATATGGCTAATTTAGCCCTCTACGAAGTTCCTCAAAAAGTCAAAATCGAAGACAGGGAAATAGAAACCTTTCGCCCCCCTACCCTAGAGGAATGGCGTACCCTATTAGTTAGAGGTGATTTAGCTGCCCCTCGCGATTTTCCCCCCACTCCTCCCGATCAATGGTTCTCCGGAAGAAAAAATTTTTATGGTCGCGTGGCCGGAATTTCTGTCGGTTCGGAATGGGCAACCCGGATTGTCGATCCCAAAGGGGGAATTAATCTCACCATTCCTCAACCCGGTCAAGCTTTTGCCTATCCTTTAAGTACGGTGACAGCAGCTACTTTCGGAACCAGACAAATTCAAAGCGCCCCCATGTTAGTGCGTTATCCCGATACGGCTTTCAAAGCTCACGGTAATTACGGTGTTCACTACTATCTGACTTTACCTCTATATAACAACAGTAGCAAGACGCAGGTGGTGGCTTTGAGTATTCAAACCCCAATTAAAGAAGATAATTATCTCGATCGCTTGCTATTTGTTGAACCCGTCCAGGGACCGGTATTTTTCCGGGGTGCGGTGCGCGTTACCTATCGTAACGTACTGGGACGCACCGAGGAACGTTTTTTCCATCTTGTTCAACGGGAAGGACAACAGGGAGAAGCTTTAGTACAGGTGGAACTTCCCCCCGGCGCCCGACGCGACATTAATCTCGATTTTCTCTATCCCCCCGATGCCACCCCCCCCCAAGTTTTGAGTGTTAAAACTTTGGAATAGATAGTTTTTCTCGAAAAGTTAACGGCTGATTGTCGGGAAGAATAAGTAAGATACACTGATATTAATCTCTCTCTGGGAATTAAGTAGGTAGGCGTTAAAAATTATCAGATGCCCCCCTTATTAAGGGGGGATTAAGGTAGGGTTGATTCATGGTAGGGTTGATTCATGAATCAACCCTAGTAGGGGGTAGGGTAGGGCTGATTCATTCTCTGAATCTAATTCTTTTTTTGCTACCTTTAATCGCTTATGCGGTAAGCAAAGCACGACGTTTTTAGAAATTTTCAGATATTTATTCCGAGAAATCGACTAAAAACGTTGCCAGATAAAGATTTGAGAGAATGACATTTGAGAGAATGAAACGACCCTAGGGATTAAGGGCGGATCCCCCCGCCTATCGGCACCCCCCTTATCAAGGGGGGCAGGGGGGATCGAACCTAAAATCCATTTTTAATTTAATTATAACCAGCTACTTAGCCGATGGATATTAGCAAAACTTGCTTTATTTTCTGCTTATTATCTCAATTATTGGGCAATGCAGCCGCGAGTTTAGCCGTAACTAAACTCGATTTTGATGCCAGTCAACCCCTGACAAATCAAGTGATTAAATCGGGTAAAATTAAGGTACAAGTTAGCTATCAACCCATCGAACTAAACGAGAAAATTGATGAAAATTCTGATATTAATAATGTTTCTTATCAAATCTTTTATGACGAGCAACTTTATCAGCAAAATAGCGAGTATAGTGCCTTTGGCTCTGGCTATGTGGAATTAAGAGATTTAGATAATAATGGCATCGATGAGATTATCGTCTCCACCTATAGCGGCGGCGCTCATTGCTGCACATCTTTGGTAATTTATACTTGGCAAAAAGATAAATTTATTAGAGAAGAAACGGGTTTTTTAGATGGTAGTGGTGGTTCTTTTGAGGATTTAGATGGAGATAATAATTATGAATTTGTCACCGTTGATAATGCTTTTTTGTATGCTTTTAGTTCCTACGCCGCCTCTTTTCCTCCCTCCCAAATTTATACTTTTCAACAGGGTAAATTAGCAGATGTCACTAGAAAATATCCTCAAGAATTAAGAAAAACTTTAGCAGCAATGCTGAAAGCTTTTCAGTTAGCTAAAAAAGAAAAAGCCGAAGTTAATGGCATTTTGGCTGGTTATGTAGCACAGAAAATTCTCCTAGGAGAATACGAAGAAGCTTGGCAATTTCTCCTTGCTAATTACGATAAAAAATCCGATTGGGGTCTCGATATCTATGGCGAAAGTACAGCGATCGGAAAATATCCAGACTTTCCCACTGCTCTGAGAGCTTTTCTCCTCAAAAATGGCTATTTAACCCCAGTTCGGGTTAATTAGAGGGGATAAAATTCCATGTTCAAGGAGGTTTTTTCGGCTGATGGCAGTAAGTAGTCAAACCAGAGAGGAGATTAAGGCAAAAATTAACAGAGCTACGGTGGCGGGAATGTTCAACGGAAGTTTCCCTTTGACAAAAAGCGACAACCTGTGCTGTGGCAGAATCTCTATGGGGGAACTTCCGCTAAAAACAGACAAATTTAACGGAGTTCGCGGTCCGGCATCACGCTTCGCTCGATCGGCTGTTAATAGCCTTGAACTCAATCAACCACCACCACAACCACCACAACCGCCACAACCACCACCACAACCGCCACAACCACCACCACAACCGCCGCCACTGCCGCCACTGCCGCCACTGCCGCCACAACCGCCACTGCCGCCATCACTGCCGCCACTGCCGCCATCACTGCCGCTGCCGCTACTGCCACCACCACCACCGCTACTAGCAACGGCAGTGGGAGTCAGCATTTGATACAAGTCTGCTAAAGCCATATTGGCCATCAGAACTGTTGCTCCAAACAACGCGACCGCAAGTACAAGTTCAGAATCGCTGCTATTGGCTTTTTGTAAATATTGTAAGCGATTTGTTAAATCCTTAAAAATGATCTCTCCATAACCGCTGCGCTGGCGCTGTGGTTTGACAAAAAACCTTGCTCCCAAAACTAGAAGCCCAAATATACAGATGAGAAGTAAACCAACGGGCTTATCGCGAGAAATTCCCACCGCCATTTTGCACAAGCCTATTCCTAGAAGAATAACCACAATCAATGATGGATAAATTTGCGCTTTCAATGCTTGGGCATCGCTCAGAAACAAACCAAGCTGTTCTAGGCGGGAACGAATGCTATCTTTCATTCCTTTAGACTTCTGGAAAACCTGTTCAATTGCCCCATCAGTGGCCAAAATATCTTGTGCAACCGCCTTTTCTACAGGATCGGCAATAGCATCGATCTTTCCTGTCACCACCAGTTTGCCTTCTTTTAATACCTCCACATAGCCTTGTTTTACCAAACTGGTGATTGCAGCCATAATCAGGCGGCTCTTCTGGTTTTTGTGTGCAAACGGGGTCTATACTGATAGTTTCTTCAGTAAAATAGTCCTAAAAGTCTTTCCCCGTGAACATTTCACGATTCTATAAGCAAAAATTATCACACAGATTGCCCCCCGCCAAGAAAGCTATCTCGTAAGTATTTAAATCAGGTTGCTGCTTTGTATTAGTGCTAACTAGGCACAGGGAAAAACGTAGCCAGGCTGCCAAAGCGATTCCCATCACTACTAGGGAAATATAGAAGGTTAAAAATTCCGGACCTGTAAAATTGATTGGGTTAGGAATTTGGGAGATTATCTGACAGCTAGTTATCATTAGTGAAAGGAAGACTAAAAAGGTAAAGATGCCTATGTTTCGCAGTTGTGGTTTGACGGAGACTGTGAAATTAGGTTTTGACAAAACCCAGCTTTGTTGAGTATTGATCCGGATAAAATGCAAATCTCGCCCGAATCGGTCTTTGGGTTTAGGCCAAATATCTATTGGAGGAATATGTCCAAAAAACTGTTCGTAACTTTCTAGCGTCTTGCTATACAAACTGCCAAATTTTAATTGCTCGGATGAACCCCCACGAGTCGGCTCGTGATGTAATG
>SFAU01000185.1 GCA_007096045.1 Microcystis novacekii Mn_MB_F_20050700_S1
TCTTGGGTTAAAGTTAATAAATCCTCGCTGCGATTGCTACTAGGTAATTGACTTAAAATTAAAGGGTCTAATTGGGGATCGTGCAGAAGTTGAGTTAAACGGGCCTCTAAAAAAGCCATGACTGCTAATAAACTAATAGGATTAGCAATGAGGTCACAAATTCGCAATTCTAGACGATTGAGATTATAGGGACGATTACTACCGTTGGGACGCACTGACACCCAGAGATGACGAACATTCTGCATCGTACCGAGTGTTAATTGTTCCTCAGTCCAAGTGACAAAATGTTTATGACTTTCAAACAGGGGAACATAAGCAGGAGTTTGGGGGAAAACTTGCCAACGACGGGAATGGGAACCAGTGATTTTACCATCGAGAAAAGGAGAGGAAGCACTTAAAGCCAAGTATAAAGGAGCTTCTAGGCGAATTAAGCGACAGGCACGCATTAAATCCTCATAATCGCTAATACCGACGTTAATATGAATACTGGCCGTGACTACATTAGTGCCGTAGGTCTGTTCAATATAGTCATGATAGGGATTTTGAGGGTCACTGCGATAAAAATGTTGACTATCACCCAAGGAGAGGGTACTGCCTGGTATTAGGGTATAATCGCCTAAACGACGCAAATATTGCCGTAGGGCCAGACGAGGTTTTAAAGTAGCGCATAAAAGACGGTCATAGTTAGTCATGGGAGCCGTGGTATATTCTACGTTACGACTATCCGGTTCCCGGACAAAACCATCTAAATCCTTGACAATGCGATCGGATAAACCGATAACTTCTCCGGCTGCCGTTCCGGTATATATTTCCACTTCAAAACCTTTACTTAGGAGCATCGTCAATTCACCCTGCTGTGTCTATTTTGTAGTGTGACATTATTTGGACTGTAAATGACGTTCGATCAGTAGAATCGCTACTATATCATCAATGGGGCGATCGGGAAGACGCATCCCCTGGGGGATGAGTTTCTGTAATCCTTTGGGGGGAAACATTTGCCAATAGCGATCGCGCGCTTCTAGGGTACTATTGCGTTCATCCACTAGAGTAATCGGGATGGTGACACGAGCGGCAATTTTTGAGCGCCAACTTTTCGAGGTGGTTTGATTCCCCATCACCAATAATTCGATCGGATATTGTTGACAGAGACTGGCTAAACGATCGAGTGCCTGTGATGATGCTATCACCTCATGGGTATAAATTTTCCCCGTCGATGACCTGACGGCGATCCCGCATTTATCCTTACCCGGATCAAAACCGAGAATACACATAGTTTTTATCTCCTGCAGCAGTGGTCGGTTTTATTAAATCAATAAATTAGAGTGTTGGGTTTTGGGGTTTTCAGTTGAAATTCCCCACTTCCCCACTTCCCCTAATGGTCTAATCTAGGAATAGGACTCTATTATCGCAGTCCGACGCTCTAGACCAGAAGAGGTGCAAATTTATGAGATCTGAAGATTTTGACCGCAAATTTGATGATAAGGAATCATTGAGCTTTATTGGGATACTTGCCATAGTTACTTGGACTGCTCATTTTTGGCACTTTGGCGGCTTGGGTTTATATGAAGATGACTACTTCTATGTCGGCGAACCCATAAGGATGAACCTTATAGAATTTTTCGACTTTATAAAAAGAATAAATTTATATTTTTTTCAAGGGCGTATTGTTGGTTTTAATATCGTTCTTTTATCAGCATTTGTTGGAGGACATTTAGGAGGATTAAAACTGGTTTATGGAATAGCTTATCTATGGGTATTAACCAATAACATTCTTTTTTATATCTTCCTTAAAAGCCTTTGGGATCAGCCTTTTTTCGTGATCTGCGGAACTTTGGCCTTTACTCTGTTTCCCGCTGACAATACCAGAGCTTTTCTGACTCACATTCATGTTTTACCCTCTCTGACCTTTATGTTGATAGCTTTTCTCTGCTATTTTTCCCAGAAGAGGATCATCTCCTATTTATTCATTTTAGCCGCTCTCCTCTCCTATGAAACCTGTTTCCTCCTTTTTCTTGCCGCTCCACTCTTCAAAAACAAGTGGAATGCAAAGCTATTAAAAGAATTTATCAGAAATGCCCTAGTATTGGGGTTCATCTTCCTGGGAGTCCTCATACTTCGCAAACTAACTGGGGACAGCAGAGTTAATGATTTGGATATCCTCACGGCTGTTTTAACTCCTCTGCGTCAAACTTTAATCGGACCTTTTATCAGCTTGAGTACCTTCTTTTCTCGTCCTTGGCAAGTTCTAGTCAATCTTAAAGGGGAATTACTTTTCTTGCTTCCCATAACATTTGCTCTCTTGACTTGGTTTTTATTACAATTGAAGGTAAATCGAATTGATGCAACGACAGTAAGTACAAGCGAAATGCCTTTTGGCAACAATTCTGAAAATTCTTTCTCGATTAGGCAGCTTGTATTACTAAGTCTGATCTTATTATTTTTAGCCTATCCCCTCACCTTCACCGTCCATGCTACTCAAATTAGTGGGCGCGATTCTAGGGTGCATACTGCTGCGGTCTTAGGAGCTTCTCTTCTCGCTGGAATTGTCTGTTACCTCATTGTTTATCTAGCAGCAACCTATCGGCAAAAGAATCTAGCTGCTACGATCTTAGCAGGATACTTTACCTTATTAGTAGGATTTGGATTGATCGTGCAGCATGACAATCAACGTTGTTGGCAATATCAACAAGCTTTTTGGACTGATGTAACTCGATTGGCCCCAGATATCACCGAGGGTACTGTAATTTTAGTGGATGCTCCCAGTATGTCTTGGGGAAGACAGTTGCATCCCATTCATGGACTCATGCAATATGTATTGGGACAAATTTATCAGTTTCCTCAAGATTGGGAATTTATACCTAAGCTCTATAGGCTCAACCCTAACTGGCAAAATAAAATTGATGATCAGGGAATCCTGACATTGGACAGTAATAATGGTGTGGTTTATTTCTTTTTTCATACTTGGGAACTTGAGCGCCATCTTCAGACATCTGAGATTATTTTGTTACAGGAAAAAAATGGGAAATTAATTCGTCAAACCGCTCCCATCATCGTCGGTGATAAAAAGTTCTATTTTAAGCCAATTAGTAAGACAACATTAGATATTTTTAAGAAAGGTTTTTTATACAAATATATAATTAATCCGTCTATTCGGAAGTCAGTCGATTATCTAAAAGTCATGGTGATTCTACCCCATCTAAGTTGATCATCCTTGCTGATCAGCTAAGACGCATTTAAACTGGGTATTGTTAAGTTAGGTAAAAAAGCAGATAACCCTTGCCGTTCCCCGATCCCTTAATCCTACTTTCATATCTCTAATCAGCTTAGGGAGAGTTTGCTGATAGCTAAGGGCTAAGAGATGACAGAGTTGGTGATATAGTAACTAAAGATCACAGTTAAATCTAATCTGGCAACCCCAAAAATATCCGGTCTCTAACATCAGTTTTAGCGATGAAATGAGGTAAGAATTTTGACCAAAATAATTAGCGATCGCATTGCCGTTTATCTTCTCATCGGTGGACTCCTGTTTAGAATTATCATCGCCCTGGGGCTTTATCCGGGGTACGATGAGGCATATTATTACGTTTATAGCCATAATCTGGATTGGAGTTATTTCGATCATCCGCCAATAGTAGCGATTTCTGCGGGTTTCGGGACTTGGATCACGGGATTAGTCAATCAATTTACCATTCGCTTCGGTACTCTCCTGCTCTATACTGGTAGCCTCTGCTTGCTGTATCTGACCGCTTTAAAATTGTTCAGTCTGCCGGTGGCCAGAATGACTTTAGCGATCGCCACCCTAGTCCCCATCTATGGGATCGTCTTCGGGATTCTCTCGCAGCCAGATAGTCCTTTAATCTTTTTTTGGTCATTAACAGTCTATTTAGCTGCCCAAGAATTCTGGCCAATTCGGGAAAAAAACTATCATCCTAGCTATCGTCTCGCTTATATTGGACTTGCCGTAGGATTGGCGGTTTTAAGTAAATATCACGGCTTTATTTTGGGTTTTGGTTTAGTTTTATTTTGTCTGACCACTCCCCGCTATTGGTCTGTATTTAGATCCCCCTGGTTAGGATTAGGATTTATTCTTTTTTTGATAACTTTATTTCCCATTATCTACTGGAATATTAACCATGATTGGATTTCCTTTCGCTTTCATTTAGAGGATCGTTTTTCTGGAGAAACCAAAACCTTTAATATTCTCGGTATTCTCTCGGTTGTTGGCATTAGTATCGCCACGATGTTTCCTCCTTTCGGTTTACCGATGTGGTGGGTGACATTTAAAAGCTTTGCCGAACAAATTCCTAACTTTCTCTCTAAAAAAAGATTTTTTAATCGAGATGAAGAATCACTAAAAAAATGGTTAATTCTCTCGGTTTCTCTGCCTTTAATCTTGGGAATGCTTTATGTGGGTGCTTCCCATTATCTCGCTCCTAGTTGGATTTTACCGGGGTTCTGGTTCTGCACGATTTTATTAGGAGAAAAGGCCAATACTTGGCATCAATCTGCTCGAATCTGGGTAAAAAGATGGTTATGGGGATCGGGAATTTTTATCGTTACTGTTTTATCTATAGCAATGCTTCACGTTACTTTTGGCACTTTCCAAAAACCTAGTCAATACGCAATTTTTGGGGGAATTATTGCCCCAGAACAGGATCCTTCTCGGGAAATTGTCGATATCAATCAACTGCGACAAGGATTTGCTAATTCTCCCGAATTATTAGCACTCTTAAAAGATTCTAGCTTCGTTTTTACCCATAGTTTTTATGTGACAGCATGGCTAGATATGGCTCTTTATCCCCTAGTTCCTATCCCCGTCACCTGTTTTAACAACGATCAAAGGGGGTATCAAATTTGGTTTAATCCTCAAGAATGGATCGGTAAAAATGGTTTATTAATTACTACGAATAGTTCTCTGGAAAGACCAGAAATAATCGATCGCTACCGTCCCTATTTCCAAGATATAATTAAAGTAGCTGTCATTCCGATCAAGCGCGGTGGTGTCGCCATCGAACAATTTCATGTTTACCAAGCTAAAGGACTAATTAAAATCTATCCTTAAAGCAGTTATCAGTTATGAGCGGGTAGGGGATAGATCAATTAGTTCATAAATACTCCTAACTCCTATCTCCTGAATTTTGTAAACTTTTTTACTTTTTACTTGATAAATATGTCGATTCATCGGGTGCGTATTGCTAGAGATAAAGGGGAATTTGTCCAGTCCTTAGTTAATTTTAATCAGGGAATTGGACCCTTTCAAACCTATGCTGATGTCATCGCTTTTGCGGCGGCTTTAGGGGTAAAATATCAAGAGAGAGTGGCGATAGAAAATGTAGCGAAGGAACCTGCACCTATTAACCTCGAAATTTTTATTTCTCGTGGCTACGATACCCTAATCAAATTATTGGCAGTCAATGAATTTCAAGACACAAAAATTCTTTCTCTCGATGGGGTGGATTCGGAAGCTTTGCGACTGACAATTTTCGAGGAATATGCCAACGCTGGTTTAGCAAGATTAGAACGAGAATTGCGGGGTGCGGTGGATTATACTGAAAGATTATTGTTAATTATCAGTCAAGAACGCTTTCGAGAAATTACCGCCACCGCGGAATTCGATTTAGGAAGATTTTTGTAGAAGAAATCCGGCTCATCCTAGTTTAGTATGTTATTTATAAATTTATAAAAACTCAATCCCTTTCTTGCCCAAGATTACAGAGCCTAAAATCCACAGGAAGGTTATCGAGAGCCAAAATGATTCTGTGAAAATTGTTTGAGGAAATTTGTCTTCGATCTTTAGCTGCTTCCCACTCCCCAACACCCAACCCCCCAAGGATCACTGAAAAAGCCTAGCTCAATCCGGAAATTTTGATTATGATCATTAAGTAATTAACTTGTATTGTGATATAGATTCAAAGGAGAGACACGGTGTCCACAGAAGTCATCGAAAAGCGTTCCACAGCGACAATCCGTAAACCAGCACCGCGTTATCGCGTTTTACTCCACAATGACGACTTTAACTCGATGGAGTATGTGGTTCAGAGTTTAATGCAAACGATCGCCGGTATGACGCAACCCCAAGCAGTCGATATCATGATGGAAGCGCACACTAATGGTACGGCCTTGGTGATTACCTGCATCCAAGAACACGCGGAATTTTACTGTGAAACCTTGAAAAATAAAGGTTTGACTAGCAGTATCGAACCCGATGAATAAAAGATTGCGGGTAATTGCCACTTACCCAGTCCCCCTGCGACTGGGAATTTTTATTTTGCTCTTACTTTTTCTCTGGTTGCCGATCGCACTTCCCCTCTATCACTTTTTTGCCACTAATGCTAATCTGGTCTCAATTTTGACCCTTTCTGTTCTCTATCTGGAATTTTTGGGGTTATCCCATTGGTGGGGACGGATAATTTATGGCGATGAGGGATTAGCCGATTATGGGTTGATTTGGCGAAGAAAAACGCTGATCGAGTTAATTAACGGGTTAGCGATCGGTTTATTTTTCACTTTCTCGCTTTTTCTGTCCCAAGCGTTCCTAGGTTGGTTAAATTTCTTACCCGCAAATCCCCAAATCAGCAAAATCATCCTGGATGGGTTTTTAGTCGCTTTAGCGGTGGGTTTTGCCGAAGAATTGCTATTTCGGGGCTGGTTACTGGGAGAATTAGAAAAGGATTATCGTCCCGCTATCGCTCTAGTGATTAGTGCCTTAATTTTCGCTCTTAGCCACTTTATTAAACCTTTAGGCGAAATTATCCGCACTTTTCCCCAATTTCCTGCCTTAGTCTTGCTAGGATTGATTCTCGGTTGGGCAAAACGCGCCTGTGGTGGTAATTTGGGTAAAAGTATCGGTCTGCACGCGGGTTTAATCTGGGCATACTATATATTAAATGTCGGTCAGTTAATTAAATACACTGGTACTGTTCCCGATTGGTTAACTGGAATCGATAAAAATCCTTTAGCGGGAGTGATGGTTTTACTTTTCCTGACAATTCTCGCTATCTGGATCAGAAAAAAAGCAGTTTTGAGTGAACGATAGGGGATTAAATCAATTACCATAAAGAGGAAATTGCCCATGAGAGTTATAGCCAATGAATCGATTATTATCTTTTCTAGAATATCGCCCGCGTTTGTGTAATATCCTATCTTTTTGTGGCTCTCTTATCGTCATGCTGTTGCTCGGTGTAGGCAAAGTCACAGCGCAAGATTTAAATAATTCTACTGTGGATTTAGTTGCTAATCTCTGGATGTTAATAGCCGGCTCGTTAGTATTCTTTATGAATGCGGGTTTTGCCATGCTGTAAACGGGTTTTTGTCGTACTAATAACGCCACTAATGTCTTAGCTAAAAACCTAATTGTCTTCTGTGTTTCTGCCTTGGCTTATTGGATGTTTGGTTTCGGTTTAATAATGAATTTGATGTGTTACAGCCGATTGTTAATTTGTTTTTTTATCAGAATTGGTAGCCGCCTAACGCACCCTACCAGAACAGGCGATCGCACTATTAGTCAATGGTCAGCAACGAAAGCCAAACAAGTTTTAAAATCATTAAAAAGCATAGGTTGGAAAATTAAACGACAGACAAGCTCTCATAAAATTTTAGAAAGGTCTGGCTGGAATGATGTCGTTTTTGCTTTCCATGATGGCGATGATAAGCTTTTACGCATTTAAGTTACATTAACAGCATTACCCTTATTTTTAAGCTTTCTACTCCATTTAATAATTAATCCCCCTTCATTTAAAAGCTGATTGACTACTTTTTCCAGTTCTTCTTTATTTTCAAATTCTCGATTAGCTATGTATTCTTTAGCGGAATGCCACAATAATTCTATTAGGTTATAATC
>SFAU01000186.1 GCA_007096045.1 Microcystis novacekii Mn_MB_F_20050700_S1
TTGTAATCGCCGAAAACCCGCGCCAATCAAGGCACTTAATCCCTTATCACCTCCTAAAAGAGACATTAAAGGTTAAATGTTGCCAAGAAATTGCTTGAAGTTTTGTAAAGCAACTTGACTTAAAGACAGAAGTGTGTATGATCGTTCATCAATAATTTTACCCGGAGTGCTGTGTATGGTTTCATCAGTTCATCGTATGGCTTCTGGCTGGGATTTAGCAGTTAATAACCGCAATGGTCAACTCGCTCTTGTGGTTGAGGTCAAGTGCAAAACCAACGTATCCCAAGAATGGGCGGCAAAACTCCGACGCAATATTCTGGCACACGGTACTTTTGCCAAGGCTCCCTATTTTTTGCTGGTCTTTCCTGACAGATTTTACTTATGGAGTAATGTTGGGGCTTTTCAGGAGCAGAGTGAACCTAGTTATATGATTGATGCCAGTCCCATTCTTCAGCCTTATTTTCAACGAGCAGGGGTAACGAATGACCAAATTAGTGGGCAAAGTCTTGAACTAATTGTTGCTTCCTGGTTGGGAGAGATTATTCACTCTGAAAAGCCTCCTGAAGGTCTCGATGATTCTCAGCGTTGGTTGATTGATTCAGGGTTGTATGCTGCTTTAGCTGGGGGAAAATTTCAGCATGAGGTGACGGCGTGAATATCTATGTTGAAACAAATTTTGTTTTAGAGCTAACCTTCGAGCAAGAGCAGTGTCTAAGCTGTGAGCAGATTCTGCAACTTTGTGAAACAGGACAAGCCAAACTAATTATTCCAGCATATAGTCTAGCTGAACCTCACGAAAAACTGACTCGTCAAGCAAAGAGTCGTCGGGAACTTCAACAGTTACTAGATACTGAGTTACGTCAACTTTCACGCACAGCTTCTTATGCAAGTCGGATCAAGAGTATTCAAGATATTGCTAGTTTAATGGTGCAAAGCAATGAAGAAGAACGACATCGTTTTAATAAATATCGAGAACGCCTCCTCAAGGTAGGAGAAATTGTGGCACTTACTGCTGATATTTTAATCGAAGCAGCATCTTATGAAACGATATATGATTTAACGCCACAAGATGCTCTTGTCTATGCCTCGGTACTTCATCATTTACGACGTTATCAGCCACAGCAGGCGTGTTTTTTGAATCGAAACTCAAAAGACTTTGATAGTCCTGATATTGTTGAAGAACTGAATCAATTCAACTGTAGGATGATTCCCCGATTTGATCGTGGTTACAGTTTTCTTCAGTCGCAGTTATCGTCCTAGTAGCTGAGATCAAGCTTTTCGGTTGGGTTGAGCGCTTTAATACTTATACCATTTTTCATAAGTAATGGCAGAGATGGTTAATCGCCCTAACCCCCCACCCCCCCAACCCCCCACCCCCCCTGCCCCCCGACATCGGGGGGTTAGGGGCAAGGGGGGGTAAGATACCTGCCAAGAATAAAGAAAAATGGTATTAGTGTGACCATGTAACTTTGTAATCGCCGAAAACCCGCGCCAATCAAGGCACTTAATCCCTTATCACCTCCTAAAAGAGACATTAAAGGTTAAATGTTGCCAAGAAATTGCTTGAAGACCCGGAGTGCTGTGTATGGTTTCATCAGTTCATCTTATGGCTTCTGACGTTGAAACAAATTTTGTTTTAGAGCTAACCTTCGAGCAAGAGCAGAATGGGAGGATATATCAACCATGTTAAGCACCGATCTAGAGATAAGACTAGCAGCTTTAGAAGCTGAAGTAGCACTGCTTAAGCGTTTGCTACCTACTGTCAGCGAAACTCCCTGGTGGGAAAAAATTGTCGGCACTTTTGCTGACGATCCAGCTTACGAAGAGGCAATGCAGTTTGGTCAACAGTACCGCCAGTCTTTAAAACCATTAGCCGAGGAAGCATCCGAATCCTGAAATGTATCTCCTTGATACCGATCATATTAGTATTCTCGATCGCGGGGGACAACCGGCACAACAATTGCTGAAAAAACTGGCTGCTATTACGAGCAGCGAAGTTGCCACCACAATTATCACCTACGAAGAACAAATGCGGGGATGGCTCAGTTACATAGCCAAGGCAAATTCGATTGAAGTCCAAGTTGTTGCCTATCGAAGGCTAGAAAAGCACCTCGCTAATTATCGCACGATTCCCATTGTCGGCTTTGATGAAAAGGCAGGTCAAGTTTTTCAAGAACTTCGGGTAACTTACCCTCGTTTGGGTTCGATGGATTTGAAGATTGCTGCTATCTCAATGGTTAATCAGGCTATCCTGCTGACGCGAAATCTCTCAGATTTTGGGCAAATTGCCGGTTTAAGAGCAGAGGATTGGACGATTACAAGCAACTGAATTACCCAGAGAAAAACAACTTTGACAGCGAATCACCCCCAGAGATAATTTATATTTGTTTTTATAAATGCACGTCATCAGCTATCGAAGACTACGAGAATTTACGAATAAACACGCTGATTCTCGAATAGCTTTAGAGAATTGGTATAAAATTGCCAGTCAAGCGATTTGGTATAATTTAGTTGAGGTTCAAACAGTATTTCCTAAAGCAGAAGCAGTTGGTAACTTTACTGTTTTTAACATTAAAGGGAATAGTTATCGTCTCATAACCAGTATCGATTATCAGAAGCGGCTAATTTATATCAAGTATGTTTTAACTCACGCTGAATACGATAAGGAGCAATGGAAAAATGACCCTTACTTTTAATCCAGAAAAATACAAAGAATTACTAGCTCGCCATTTACCTAAAGTTATTAAAACAGAGGCAGAAAATGAAAAAGCTTTGGCTATTGTAGAAGAATTAATGCACCGTCAGCAGCGAACTCCCGAAGAAGATGAACTTTATGAGCTTCTAATTTTTTTAATTGAGAATTTTGAAAAAAGCTTTTATCTACAAGAATCAACCACACCTCATTCTATGTTATTGTTTTTGATGGAACAGCAAAGCGTTAATAAGAAAGACATAGCCAGAATCCTTGGCTCTGACAAAATTGCCTCTAGTTTAATTGCAGGAAAAGGGTTAATTACCCAAGAACAGGCGAAATTATTAGGACGTTTCTTTCATGTAGATTATAGTTTGTTGATGTAGATACGATCCCCTCTAGCTTGTAGGTTGGGTTGAGCGATTTAATACTTAGGAGAAAACTGCTCGATTCAATAATTTGAGCTAAAACCCAACATTTTTAAAGACATCGGTGCAGTTGGGTTTCCCGCAAGTGTCGCTCATTTTTGATAGACAAAAGTTATTGCTGTCACCCCAAACACAAGTTTACCGTCCCACCCGCCAAATTTTGATAGTGTTGTCATAATAACTCCCACTATCTAAATAGCGGCCATCGGGACTATATACCACTGACCTAACCGAGTCAGAATGACCAGTAAGAGTACGCAATTGTTTTCCCGTTGCTACCTCCCAAATTTTGATAGTATCGTCCCAACTCCCACTAGCTAAATAGCGGCCATCGGGACTCAGTAAGAGTACGCAATTGTTTTCCCGTTGCTACCTCCCAAATTTTGATAGTTTTGTCAACACTTCCACTAGCTAAATAGCGGCCATCAGGACTATATACTACTGAGGGTTTTATCGAGAAAACTATGTTCTGAAATTTTTTTTCTTGTGGTGAGTTTATTGGTGGGTGAGTTTATTGGTGAAATTTGAGGATTTACTTCTTGACTTTTAAAATAACCGTAACCTTGAGTTATTCCTACTCCTAATAACAAAACTCCACCAAGAGCTATCATTCTATTTCTCAGATTATTCTTTTTAACCGGTTGTACTGGTGTTTTTTTGGGTACAGCTACCGGTGAAACCGGCGGAGAAGGATTAATCTTAGGAATAACCGGCGGTTGTTTTTTAGTTACAACAGGCGGCGGATTTGGTGCTGGTGGAGATGGCCTCTTAGGAGTTGTAGGAGGTAACTTTAATTGCTGTTCAATCTCATCCAAACGTTGTAAAATAACCCTAGTATTAGCTGGTCTATTCTTGGGCAATCTTCCCATTAACTCGTCAATAAAATCCAACAATAACGGGTGAATATTTTCCGTTTCTTCTCGCCAGGGTAAAACATCATTAATCGGATCATAAATTTCTAAAGGATGTTTTCCGGTTAATAAATGCACAAAAGTTCGTCCTAAAGCATGAAAATCTGATTGAATCACTGCTTGGCCATGTTGTTGTTCATTGGGTGTATATCCAGCTGAGGTAATACCTGTTACCTGTTGACCTTTTACCTTTTGATGATAGGTTTGGGTTTCTTCCCTTGCTGTGCCAAAATCAATTAACACCAACTCCCCACTATTCCGCAGCATGATATTAGGGGGTTTAATATCTCGATGTAGCCAATTCTGTTGATGAATTTTATCGAGAATTAAAGTAATTTCTCTCAGCCATTTTAAAGCTCGTTTTTGACTTAAATTATCATACTGCTTTAGCCACTGTTCTAAATTAATCCCCTCCACTTTTTCCATAACTAAACAGTGTAAGATTTTTCCCTCTCTTGTGGAATATTGAAAATAGGCATCTGCTCGAGGAACACCGGTGACATTTTGACGACTCAACTCTAATAAAACGTCATATTCCCGTTTAAATAATTCCACTGCCTTCGGTTCATTATTCCATTTTTCTTGTAATACCTTGAGGATTTTGGCTGTAAAACCTTCAAAAACCTCATAAACAACCCCAAAACCAGTCGTATCACTCAATAACCGACTTACTCTATATTGACCATTTAACAACAATTGAGAGCCGCAACTTTGACAGTAACGAGTATTCGAGTTATTATTACTCGGATGCTCCGGTTGAGAACAATCGGGATTAATGCAGTAACAGGGTTTCATCTCGGCTATTTTATCGGGTGAATAATTGCAAGTTTTCCCTTACCTGTCTTTGAAGGCATTTTATCATAAGTAAGTAGTTATGATTAAATTGAAGAGAGATATTGCATTTTTCCAAACGTCGCGCTTTGTCGGTTGATTCATGAATCAACCTACTATGAGACTTGATTGATGAATCAACCTACTACATGAATCAACCTACTTAACTAACACTCCATTCAGAAAAATTTCGGCAATACCTTCGGCCATTTCTTGTAAAGCTAAGGGGGAAGCATTACTATCTAAAATAGTTTCACTGGAAAAACCGGCAATTGCGAACATTCCTAGAAAAACCTGGGCCACAATTTTCGGATTCATGGGACGATAGATACCATGATCGATCGCTGTTTGAAAAAAAGCCTCGGCCACATCGGTCATTTTAGCAATTACCTCCGATTGAATCCGCTCTTTTAATTCGGGGTGAAATTGTGCCTCTATAAAACAAACTCGCAATAAATCGCTATTTTCTCGCATTCTCAACACCCTACGTCGCATCACCTGCGCTACCGCTTTATAACTGCCCATTTCGCTCAATTCCGTCAGCAAGTCGGTGAGAATATCCACCCATCCCCTAGTGGCCACTTCGATTAAAATCGCCTTTTTGTTGGGAAAATAACGAAATAAAGTTCCTTCTGCCACATTTGCTTTTCCTGCTAGGTCTTTAGTCGTGGTTCCTTCATAACCCTTAGCGGCAAATAAACGTAAAGCGGCCTGTAGAATACGACTACGGGTATCTTCTTCCCCAGAATTGGTCTCAGCTAGGGAACGTTGAAAAAGACTTTGCATAATTATTGACAGCTAGAACGGGATAGAGCCATTGTCATCGATCAAGTCAGGTGTTTACGCAAATGCTTCATAAAATTTTGAGTAATTGGGGTTAGAGATTGTTCGGTTATCGTTCCGCAGACTTCCCCAGAAATCAAGAGACCTCTTGCATAAATCCGAAAACAAACGATAGAAACAATAATGGGAGGGACTTTCAGTTAATTATTTATTAGTAGTTGATAATCTTCAAAAATGTTACTGTACAAGGATCGACTTAA
>SFAU01000187.1 GCA_007096045.1 Microcystis novacekii Mn_MB_F_20050700_S1
CAAAATAAAGCTTATTAAAAGAATGAGTTATGGATTTACCAATTTTCAACATCTTCGACTGAAGCTGTTTGCTTGCTTTAATTCATAACAAAAATTAACACACGAAAACCAGAAGAGCCTAGTTTCGGCGACTATAATCTTCTCAAAGCAACTATTGGCTCTAATTTAGCGGCACGATGAGCGGGAACAACACCGAAAATCAGACCGATGGCACTGGAAACTCCTAAAGCGAGAATTATCGCAGGGATTGAGACACTGGTAGTTAAAGCGGCAAAAATTCCCGCTAGATACATTCCTTGAATGCCGACAAAAATCCCGATAATTCCGCCAGTGGTGGCTAAAATCACCGATTCAATGAGAAATTGACCTTTTATATCCCCTTCTTTGGCTCCTAAAGCCTTTCTTAACCCGATTTCTTGGGTTCTTTCCGTGACTGATACCAGCATAATATTCATCACGCCGATTCCTCCGACAAAAAGGGAAATACTGGCGATCGAGGCTAACATTCTAGTTAAACTATCGTTAGTTTCTTTGGTCATTTCTAAGACTGCGGTTTGGGGGAAAACCTGCACATAATTCTCGTCGCTGACCTGATGACGCATTTGCAGCAGGTTGCTAATCTGAAACTGGGCGGCTTTAATTTGGGCGGAGTTTTTAGCCAAGACGGAAATATGAGTCAGGGGAATGCCAAAGATAGAATTGCGCCCTAAAACCTGATTAGACATGGTAGTTAGGGGAATTAAAGCTCGATCGTCCTGATTAGTCTCAAATAAGGAGCCTTTCGCCTGCAAAACTCCAATAACTTGAAAACTAAGATTGCCGATGCGAAGATTTTCGCCAACGGGATTGCGATTACCAAAGAGATTTTTGGCTAATTCCGATCCCAAGACAATCACGCGATTATCCCGTTTCAGGTCAGATTCCATAATAAATCTACCTTTAGATAGTTGACGGTTACGCACATTTAGGTACTGCGACCCCACCCCAATCAGGGGACTATTACTGGTTCTATTGCCGAAGGATAAGATTCTTTTACCGCTCAATTCGGGAGAAATGGCGGCAATGGCGGGAACTTGAGATGCGATCGCTTGGGCATCTTCGTAGGTCAGGGGCCGGGGATTAGGAATTGTCCGGCGGACATTGCCCGAGGAGGTGGAAACAAATAAAACATTCGGACCGAGGGCTTTAAACTGCTCCAAGGCGACTTTTTGCGCTCCTTCACCCACTCCCACTAGGGCAATGACGGAGGCGTTACCGATAGCAATTCCCAGCATGGTCAGACCACTACGCAGTTTATTACCCATCAAAGCGGAAAAAGCCATTTTCAGGTTTTCGAGCATTTCCATGGTTAGTTATATTCAGTAAACAGTTATAAGTAAATAGTAAACAGTAAGCCTCTTGCATAATTAATTTTTGAGGGTTCAAAAACGGCAAAAATAAGGATTAAATTGCCTATAACACTCTTTCAGGACTCTGGGAGAGATAGAATTAAGATATATAGCCTGAAATCGAGAGGTGGTCTATGGTTAAGCCACGCCCAGCCCAACCAACGGTTAAATTCATTGATGACTACTGCGAAAACTATAGAGACTTATTTCCAGAAGTTAGAAAATAGGATTTAAAATTAAGCTAGTGCTAGCAGACAGTGAATATGGGGAAAGCGAGGAAAATTTTGTCAGTATCTTAAATCAAGAAAAGCTAAACTTTGTACTGGCAATTCGCAGCAATCACGGAGTATGGCTACCATCGGGGCAAAGAGTAAGATATAATAAATGGCGAGAATTTGAGAGAGTATTCTCCACAGGAAAGACAGAAAAAAGGTATGTAAGGGAGATTATCTTTGGCAAAAAAAGAGAAATAAGGTATGGGCAAGTTACCGATAACAAAGAAACCTTACCAGATAACTCAACTTGGTACATTATGACAAAAGTACCAGGGATAAAGTATAAAGAGTTAGGGAACTTATATGGGCTAAGAAACTGGGTAGAGTACGGGTTAAAACAGAGTAAAAATGAATTGGGTTGGGCAGACTTTCGAGTAACTGACTATAGCCGAATTGAAAGGTGGTGGGAAATGGTCATGAGTGCTTACTTAATGGTAAGCCTACAGTCAGAACAACTAAGTGAATCGAAAGAAACCAATTTAGATTTGGCTAACCCAGCTAAGTAGGGCAGATTCCGCAAAGCTTCCACGATCGAGCGTTGACCCGCATCTTCATCAAGGTAGAGACAGATTTGACTCATTACAATTCACCGGCTCGATATCGGGATTCCCAGTCTTCACAATCGGCTCGGTAAGCATCGATATCGGCCTCTATCTGTTGTTTATTCGCGTGATAATACGCTAGAGCGCTATAAATTTGAGCCAGACCTAATTGAGGATACTCCCTAGCGATCGCTTCGGCACTCATTCCCGTTTTATGATCCATGACTAAACTTTGAATCGTGATTCTAGTTCCTGCGATCCGGGGACGAGCATTACAAATATCCGGACTAGCAACAATAAATTCGCTAATATCGATGCCTGTAGCCATATTTTCGCCTAGAGAATTCCCTTTTATTGTAGCTCGATCGATACATCCGAACAACAAAAAAGCACCCCTTTCGAGGATGCCCTTTTATCTAATGATTTAGATGCTAACTGATTGAAATGCCAAAAATAGGGAGTTTATGGACTTTCCCATCAAAGTCAGGTTGATGATTGAAGCTGGAAATCGCCATCAAGTTGTATAAGCAACAAGATTAATAACAATTGCTATTAGGAGTCTTTTTTGGCTTGCTTTTTATTTAATTTTCCCGTCAAGAAAGCACCGAATCCAAGTAATCCTAAACCCAATAAATTGGACGGTTCAGGAACACTAACGCTACCAGTATTTTGAATAATGGGGTTTTGGGTGACTGTTACTATTCCAGGAGCAGTAAATGTTAACCCAGTAACAAAGGCAGTAGGATTAGTTGGATCGAGCATTTCCGCAGGATCAATCCCACTAATGCGGAAGTTACTAAAGCCAAGGGGATTGACACCCAATAAGTTGAAAGTCGTTCCTGCTAGGAGAGAATAATTGCCAAATCCGGGTAATTCTAGGATAAAGTTGCTGTCACCTTGGGGGAGAGCATTAGGGATTAAAACTGAGGCGAATAAGGGGCCGCCTGTCACTGCGTAATCGTATCCTACCGACACAATGGGATCGAAAAAGATGGGGTTAGTTATACCCAACCCATTATCACCGATGATAACACCAGGAAAGGTAAAGCCGTTGGGGTTATTCGGATCTGGGGTAGGGAGTAGCGGATTGGTAGGAGTTGTCCCTGGAGTAGAAGGTGCTAGGTTAGCGATCCAGCCTTCGTATTCCCCATTGGGATTCAATCCTTGACCGACAAGCGTCAACCCATCTGCGGAAATGCCCCTCATGCTAGTTAACTGCCATCCCGTCAGCTCTAATCCGAGATCGTTGACTAGTACTTGTTGTACACTTCTCATCCCGTTAGTGGCATCCCAAATAAAAGCCTGATTGACACTACCAGAACTGACGGATCCAAATACAATCGAGCCGTCCGCCGATACCCCTCGTACGTCATCCGACAGAAAACCCAGTCCAACCATACCTGTCTCCTGTGTCCAACGAAATGCTTGTGTTCCAGTATCAGAGGAGCTTGAACCGACCACAACCGAGCCATCTGCTGATACTCCAGTGGCTGCACTAGAGAAATTTGTCGTGTCAGAACCGGGAAAGAGACCCAAGCTGACCATCCCCGTTGCTTGCGTCCAAATAAATGCTCGTCCTCCAGAATCGGTGAAAGAAGATCGACCAACAATGACCTCCCCATCTGCGGACACTCCAGAGGCCGCACTACTAAAAACGCTGGCACCGGGTAGTACGCCCAGACCGACGAATCCAGTTTCCTGTGTCCAACGGAATGCCTCAGTTGCACCAACCAACAACGTAGAACCTATAAATCGGTTAGCAGAACCAATAATAACCGAACCATCTGCCGATACTCCCAGGGGATTAATACTACCTGTATCGCCGCTGCCAAGGTCAACTATTCCCGTAGCCTGCGTCCAACGGTACAGAGCAAAACTGCTATCATCAGACCAGCCAGCACCAATAATGCTCGTACCGTCCGCCGATATCCCACGGGCTTGGCTACGAAAATCACCTCCGGGGAGATCGCCAAGACCAACCATTCCTGTCGCTTGTGTCCAACGGAATGCCTCCAGACCATTAGCACTCTGGCTGTTACCAACCACAACAGACCCATCGGCTGATACTCCTGTAGCAAGGCTAATGAAACTACCCCCGGGTAAGTCCCCTAACCCCTGAAAAGAGGCGGCTTGTGCAGGGAAAGTTACCCCGATCGCACCCAATCCGATCCCTAAGCTGATACAATTAGCTAGTATCTTGTTCATAACCTGATAAAAATCCAAAAAACTGAGTGATTCTTACAATCTAGATGTTCACTTTGGTTTTGTCTGTGGGAATTTGTGGCCATTTTAGATTTTCTGATATAATAATTTTCGTGGGATAAAGTGGGATTTAGTGACAAAAAGGAGGGCAAGGCTCATGAAACAAGGCTAAATTTTCGTTAATAAGGCAAGAGAACAGGCAAAAGTTTTCGCTTGTTTTTCCAACTTTAACAATATCTAATGTAAAAGACAAATTACTAAATTAAGAGGTTAATCAGTAAAAAAAAGGCAAAAAATGGAAGAATTATTAGAGTTAAAAAATCTATTACTAGCTGGTAATGTTCCCGATGCCTTAATCTTGGTAGAGGAAATGACAGAAATGAGTAAGGATGATAAGCTCAATAAGATTTTTAGCTTTAGTATTATTGTCCTATTACATCTGATTAAACAGCAAGCAGAAAAACGCAGTACACGCTCAGAAGAAACCTCTATTTCTAATTCTGTTCGACAGATTCAACGCATTAATAAACGACGTAAAACAGGAGGAAATTATCTAACAATAGAAGAGTTAAAAGAAACCTTAGATGATGCTTATTCTTCAGCTTTAAGACAAGCGGCATTAGAAGCTTTTGAGGGTATATATAAACCAGAAGAAATTGAGGCTATGGTTGATAAAAATAAAATTATTAATCAAGCATTGGAGTTGATTTTAATGGATTAGGGAACAGGTGACAGTCGGAAACAAATCAGGAGGTTTAAATGTCAGAAACAGTCGCTTAAACATTAGCAGCCTATTTAAAAACCTTAACGGAGGTAAATTAATGATTAACTTAGAACAAATTCAACAAGATATTAACCAATTACCTGAAGAAGCACAAAACTTACTGATTGATTTTATTGAGTTATTAAAAAAACGCTATTCTTTGGTAAAAAAGCCAGAGATTGCAGCAAAAATAAACCCTGAAGCTCAAAGTACCCTAGACATTTTAAAAGAATCTGGACTAATCGGTTGTATTAGTGCAGAATCCGACCTTTCTACTAATTATA
>SFAU01000188.1 GCA_007096045.1 Microcystis novacekii Mn_MB_F_20050700_S1
GAGATGGTAGAATTAAACCGATGCTCCGTTGCTGATATTCTGGTCGGATTTCATCCCCCGCAAAGGTGAGTATCTTGTCGAAAAATCTAGCGGGGGCATTCATCCGACATTTTAGGTAAACAGGGGGAGAAAATTCTCTTAATCCCTGACACAGCATAGGTTATGGCTTTTTGTCAAAGGGGAAGTTTAGATATTGAGCCAACCCTAATTAGGACTGGCTAAAGATGTTCTGGGGAAAGTGCCTGATTACATTGGTTTTCCCCATGATAGTGACTACGATCGAGTTTTTAAATTCTCCCAAGTGGATTGATAGGTGTTGCCTAAATCTGCCTTGCGACGATTAAAAATCGAATAGAGAGCCAATTTAACTCGATCGATAATCAATAACCAGACTAGGGCATAGAGCCAGCTTTTTACCACTCCCACAAAACCAATCGGGGCGATCAGGATTCCGAACAACGAGATCAGCGAAGAGATAATGACCGAGATGCCAGTAGCGATCGCTAGAGGTTTAGCGGGGGCCAAAGACCAAAACGCACCTTTTGCCCGTACCGAATAGAGAGTCATCATCCCCAAGAGAGCGATATTGAGGAAAATATAGGTTTGCACCTGGTCGGGAGTCATACCCCAAACCCGTTCGGCTAGATAGTACAGCAGGAAAGTAGCAATGACGTTGACCACTCCCAAAACCGAAGCGATGGTGAGAACTTTCGGCATATCCCAAGCTTGGGGTACTTTCGAGTACTTGGCATTATCGTAGGCGATCGTCATGATTGCTCCATCGTTAAGAATTGCTAAGAAAACGATCATAATTGCCGTAATCGGGTAAGAATTGAAGAACAGAATCGCCAAAGTGGTAAAAACGAGAATCTGAATTGTGGCGATGATCCGATAGAGAACATAACTGGTCATCCGTTCAAAAATCTGACGACTTAACTTAATCGCATCGACGATTACCGATAAACCGGGGGTAAGGAGAACGATATCGGCCGCTGCCCGGGCCGCATCGGTAGCCCCGGAAACCGCAATCCCTGCATCGGCTTTTTTCAGTGCCGGCGCATCATTGACCCCATCTCCAGTCATACCAACAATGTGATCGGTTTTCTGCAAGACATCGACGATATGATATTTGTCCTCTGGGAAGACTTGACCGAAACCATCGGCGCCGAGAATCTGTTCATCGAGGGTTCCTAACTGATTGGGGGGGACTTCCCGAAAAATTTTGGCATCGAGGATATTGTTACCTAAACCCAATTGTCGAGCGGTTTCCTTAGCGATTAACACCTGATCCCCCGTGATCATCTTGACGGGAACCCCTAATTTTAGGGCGGTTTGTAGGGTTAATTGGGAATCAACCCGTGGTGGATCAAATAGGGAGATAATGCCCAAGAATTGCCATTGACCTTGGGGGTTGGTTTTGGCCACTCCTAGGGCGCGATAGCCTTTTTTGGCGTAATCTTCGATGATTTGATTGACCGGCCCCTCGATTTCCTCTTTATTGTAGGCTAGATCGAGCATTACCTGCGGTGCGCCCTTACTGGTTTTAAAAGTCTCACCATCGGGGGTGGTAATATCGGCTTCGGTGCGTTTAGCGACGGGATCGAAGGGGGTAAAGTGGGTGACTTGATAGCGATCGAGTACCGTAGCATCTTTTAAACCGGCGAGAATAGTTTTATCAATCGGATCATCATCGCTAGTTTGGGAAGCGAGGGAAGCGGTGAGGATCAGATCGTCGGGGCTGATCCCCGGCAGGGTGTAGGGATCGCCTAAACTCAGCTGATTAAGGGTGAGAGTGCCGGTTTTATCGGAACAGAGCATATTCATGCCCGCTAGTTCCTCGATCGCCGCCAAGCGTGTCACCACGGCGTTTTTATCCGCTAGTGCCTTCGCCCCCACCGACATACTGACGGAAAGAACTGTGGGCAAGGCGACGGGAACAGAAGCAATGGTGAGAACGAGGCAGAATTTCAGCAAGCGGATCACTTCTACGCCCTGTTTATCGACAATACCGTTATAGAGACGGTAAACAACGATAATAGCGATTAAAATCAGGGCAATGACGATGAGAAAGTCACCGATTTTGAGAACTGATTTCTGGAAATGGCTGACGTTTTCAGTACTGGCTACCAGTTTAGCGGTACGACCGAAAAAGGTATTACTGCCGGTCCCGTTAACTATGGCCTCAGCTTGACCTTTTTTCACCACTGAACCTGAGTACACTTGTTCGCCAGAACTGCGATCCACGGGTAAGGATTCCCCCGTTAGGGCAGCTTGGTCGATTTTGACGGGATCCCCCGGCAGCAGTCGGGCATCGGCTGGCAGCACATCGCCGATCTTGATCCGGATCACGTCTCCGGGTACTAATTCCCTAGCGGGGACGGAGACAAATTTGCCGTCTCTTTTGGCATCGGCATTGAGGGCGAGTTGCGCTTTCAGGGCAGCCACCGCATCCCCGGCGGTTTTTTCCTCGAAGTAGCCGATCAAACCGTTAGCCACCAGTAGAATGGCGATAATCACGAAGTCCACCCAATCACCGACGATCGCAGAAAAAATTACCGCCGCTTCGATCATCCAGGAAAAGGGATTCCAAAAGTAGGAAAGAAATTTGAGCAGGGGGCTGACTTTTTTCTCGGTAATCTCGTTATAACCGTCGCTATTGAGGCGATTTTTTGCTTCACTGGTGGTGAGACCGTCGGGAGATGTTTTCAGTTGGATCATTAAATCTCGCATGGAGATTTTTGAGAGATCGTTTGTCGGTTTATCGGTAGTAGTGGTCATCTTTGGTTAATTTTTAAGCAATGTACGGCAGTTGCTCGGTTTTTTCAACGCTTTCATTCTAGAGCAACTTGGGAAAATGATCGCTAGTTTGATAATTTTCTCAGGTTAGTGGTGGTTAAATGGGATTTCGATGACAATAATCAGACAGAGAATTTATTCCCTGACGTTTGCTGATGAGCGGTCAAGGCTGCATCTCAGTTTTGGAGAAATATCTATACTAAGTTTTGGGCGCACGCCATGCGCCCCTACCATTGGCACAATAATAAATATTATTGTAGGGGCGAATTGCCTTCGCCCTCTTTTAATAACTGCTGCTGCTCACCCTAAGTGAAAGAAAGTCACAAATATGAGATACCCCCTCGCTAAATGGCGAGAAAGGGTGATTACCTAAGCAAAAAAAGGAAGAAATTAGCGCTAATTTCTTCCTTTTATCTAAATGCTGCTAAGTTTTGTCAAAAGTTGTCAAAATATTTGACAAAGTTGCCACTTTATGGTAGGAATTTGGATCATTTTTGTCGCGTAAATTTTAAATTTCATCCCATCCAGTTAAGCCAGAAGACATAACATAACTGGTAACGGTTGCTTCAAAAAAGTTAGCTTTGGTGTGGCCTTCTTTTTTGGTATCGGAGAAGCGTTCCAGATGAGTATAGGGACTTTTGTTATACTTTTCTTCCCTGTATAAAGGCTCAAGTCCGATCGCTTTCAGTCGAATATTAGCGAGGTATTTGGTGTACTGTTCGGTACTGTATTCGGTAATACCTAAAATGTCGTTGCCAACAATGTGATTTGTCCAGCGACATTCGTGTTTAACGGCAGTATCGAACATCTCATAAATCTGTTCAACAGAATGGGGAAAAGTTGCCATGGCTTCGGGAATAAGTTTCTGATACAAACGGACGTGACTTAATTCGTCCCGGTTGATCATTTTGAAAACATCAGCACTACCGGACATTAGCTGTCGAGAAGCGAGATTATAGAAAAATATGACGCAACTACCCATCCTTTCAGAGTGGGGCTAGAACATACCATTATCTGCTTGAACTTTTTATGGCGTATTTACCAAGAAGATACTCACCCTCTGTTCGTTGAACCTTCCCCTTTAAAACAGAGGCTTGGCTGCTGATTACCCATTGTTTTTAATAACTACCTTACGGCTTTTATTAAATCCCTTAACTTTTTTCTGCTCTCGCTCCTTTACGCTTATCTTTTCAGACTTCGCTTTGGCCTAAGGGCTTTAGGGCTTCCCAGCAATTTGGCGAGTTTTAACTAACACCTCACGATGCTAGTGGGCTACCTCATTATTTAACCCGTTGTAAAAGTACAAACTCTCTAGCAAATAATCGCCCAGAAGGGCGATAAAATAGCTTTCAGTAGTTTGTTTATCGATGTATTGCTGGTAGAGACTAGCAATAAATTCACAGCGATCCTTAAGGACTTTATCAGTGCGCCAAAAGTCATAAACTTCGCTTCTGCGATC
>SFAU01000189.1 GCA_007096045.1 Microcystis novacekii Mn_MB_F_20050700_S1
CGAGAAATCGACTAAAAACGTTGCCAGATAAGGATTTGAGAGAATGACATTTCCGAGAATGAAACGACCCTACTCCAACGGGGGGTTTGGGTAGGGTTGATTCATGAATCAACCCTACCATGTCGGGGGGGCATCTGAAAGTTTTTAACAGCTGCCTACTTAGACGCATTAAAACAATTCGGTGGAGTCAAGAAAAAAATAGGCAACTTCAAGCAGGATAAGGACTAAAGTTTCCTCGGAACTCTTTCTTAAGACTATCATCCCTTCTAGAAAAGCAACTAAAAAATATCTCGGAGATAAAAATAATCATGACTAAGTTAACTCCTGAAGAAAAAGATATCCTCGAATCCTATAACAATGATGAGTGGGTTTCTGTGGCAACGCCGGCTAGAATGGCTGAGTTGAAGTCCTATGCTAAGGAGACGCTGACTCAAGATCAAAAAATTACTTTACGTCTGTCTTCCCTCGATTTGGAAGCGCTTCAAGCTAAGGCAATAGAGGAAGGTATTCCCTATCAAACACTTATCTCTAGCATCCTACACAAATATGTTACTGGTCGGCTCGTGGAAAGTTCGAGTTAGTTTTTGTTGTTGGTAAAATGAATCTTCCCAACTTGTGATCATCAGCTGTAGATGTCTCAAAAAATGTCTTAATTATCATCATAATGTAGGGGCAGGGGCGCATCGTGGTCAGTGAGTTTATCGAACTGCGTGCGCCCAAATCCCCAAAAAAAACCCAAAAAACCCAAATCCCCTTGCATGAGCAGAAAACGGGTTTCTCGGAGAAACCCGTTTTCTGTGCGTTACTCAAAGGATTTAGTATTATTGCCGGTGGGCCGATTATTGCCGGTGGGCGAACGCAGTTCGCCCCTACAAAATCGACCGGCCTTTGGGCGGGAAAAAAAGAGAAAAAGGGTTACAGAGTCCTCCCAGCAACCCACACCACCCGAAATCCGTCGTCGTAGTTGCGGTAGTCGCGGCGGAAGGCGAAGTTGCGGTAAGCGGAACGGCAGGAATCTGGACCGCTGCACCAAGAACCGCCCCGCAACGGAGAACGATTATCATTCCCATTTTTTGTCCAAGCACTGCCATCCGTCGGCGCACCATCATAATTATCGTGCCAGGTATCGGCGCACCATTCCCAGACATTGCCGTGCATATCGTATAACCCAAAAGCGTTTGGGGGAAACTGTCCCACGGGAGTCGTTTGTTGTCGATATTTTCCTTTGGGTTCATCGGAAAATGTTTCAATAGCTCGATAGTTAGCTAAATCTGCCGTTATCGTTTCCCCAAAGTGAAAGGCGGTTGTTGTCCCCGCTCTACAGGCATATTCCCATTCTGCCTCACTCGGTAGCCGATACTCCCGTTTTGTTTCCCTTGATAGTCGTTTACAAAATTCCGTTGCTTGATACCAGTTGACTCGTTCTACGGGTAGCTCATACCCTTTGGAGTTAGAAGGGTTTGTCTCCAGGTCGATGTCTATTTTAGCGGTTGCGGCGATAGCTTGCCACTGTGCTTGGGTGATAGGATAACGCCCCATGTAGAAAGAGGAAACGGTTACTGGGTGTTGTAGTCTTTCCCTTCTATATCCATCCCAACCAAATTTTTTCACCAGTCTTTCAATTTCCTCGTCTTCGGTTCCCATCATAAATGTGCCGCCGGGGATTTCCATCAATTCCAATTCGACTCCCTCGGCTAGTTTTTGGACAATGCCTTCTGCTTGCCTTTTTTCCTTTTTAATTACCCATTTTTCTGGTTCAAGAAGTGATTGCCATGGAGAAGACTGACGTTCTCGTTCTATGGTTGCTACGATAAATTCAAAGGTACGGGTTTCTACTAGGATTTCGATGGTGGCAACATCAAAGATAGAGGTTTTTAAGGGAGGTGGCGAGGTTTGAGGGATTGGAGGGGAATTAGAAATATTAACGGCGATTTTTTCGGCGAATTCTGCGTATTCTCCGCCCAGATTGCCTAAGACTTCGATGCTGACTTGAGCAAAGGGAAGAATTTTTTCTCTTTGTTCTGGGGGATAGGTGGGTAATAGGGTTAATAAAGCGGCAAAACTGCGGATAGGACTTTTAATTTCCCCGGCAATATATTGGGAAATAGCATCGAGTACCTTGATAGTTTGTCGCCTACCGATAGCATCATTTAAAACTTGACGTACCCCGGGCAAAAAGTCATAGACTCGATACTGTCCTTCTTCATTTTCTACAATCGGTTTTAATAGACCTCCCATATAAAATTCTGCCACATGAACGGGACGCACTTCGTTTAAAAGAGTTTGACGAATAAGATTGACCACCTGCATACTTACCGGGGCAGCTGCCATCATTTTTGCTAATTTTTTGGCTGGTTCTGAAGCGGTGGCAAAAAATCGCTCGACCATTGCCTCGGCCTTATTTTTAATGCTGTTTTTATCCTCGCTGTCTTGCTTATTTTCCTCTGTGGATCTAGGAGGACTTTCAATAATTTGTTGTTTAATAAATTCTAAATCAAATAAAAAGGCGGAAATCTGAGCATTACCTGACCCAGCGACAACTTTTGCCCATTGTTTGAGGACTTCTGTTTCTAACGTGATTACGGGAATAAGAAGGGTATTTTGCCAGTTAATCGGTAGCCATTGGGGATAATTTTTTAAGATTAATTTCGGATTGGGAACACCAGCAGTTAAAGCAGTGGTAAAGAGTTTACGTCCCCGTCCTAGTTGGGTACTATTCCATAATCTTTCGGGGAAAAGTTGCAGAATAGCGGTGGGTTGTTTTTCTGACCAATCTTTTAACCAAGGATGAATTAAGGCTTTTTGCCAGAGAGGAGAAACACAATCACTTACTAACAAAACTAATCCCTGTCCCCTGGGATGAATAAGTTCTTTATGGGAGTGATAACGTTGTCCCGGTTTACCTTTTTTTCTGCGTCTTACTAACTGTAATTTTTGATTATTTGAGGTTGATAGTTGCCAAACTCTGACGGTTTTAAATGCTCCTTGATTTTCTAAGAGATTTTGTAACTCATTAATTAATTCTCGCCAAATAAAAGAGGATCTAGATTCTTCTACTACTAATTCGAGGGTTAACCAGCGTTCCGGTTGGGGTTTAGTCACGGGTATCCAAATATCCCTTTCTGCAATAAAAGAAGCGGTTGCTTCTTCATCTAGAATAGTTTTAATGGCTGAGGGAACTTTTCCCATGAAAGGACGCAAAGCGCGACTAATCGGGAGTGCTGTCTGTAGTGCCGCGGCAGCAGGAACTTGAAAAGGAAAGCCTTGGATTGGGGTAGTTTTCTCTATTTCTTTGGGGAGAGATTCTTCAGTAATAACATCGATATTTGGCTGAGATTGTGATAAGTTATCTTCTGGAATCTCCTCTATTTCATTAGAAGTTGATGAATCTATTGGCTGTTTATTTTCTGGATTTCTTGGGGGTGCTTGCAAGTCTTCAACTCCCGGCTGAGATTGTGATAGGTTATCTTCTGGAATCTCCTCTATTTCATTAGAAGTTGATGAATCTATTGGCTGTTTATTTTCTGGATTTCTTGGGGGTGCTTGCAAGTCTTCAACACCCATTTGTAGGGCCAACCAGATACTATCAGCTACATCTTCATCACTGAATTGTAACCGTTCTAGTAGTCCTGTTTGCTCTAGATAATCTAATAGTTTTTTAATTGATGAATTGGATGGGGATTCACTCATCTTCTACCCTCCCCAAATCTTTCAAAAGTTGATTAATCAGGTCATCTTGAGTTGATATAGCTCCTTTTTTGACCATAAAAATAGCATTAAGTAATTGATCCGTGGCTAGGGTTTGTGAATTGCGCTTTTGAATGAAGTTATCAATCAGTTTGTCGATGTCTGGATTGTTAGTAATTGTTTCTTCTAAATGTGCCTCAATTATTTTAATTAAGTCAAGTTTTTCCGGTTCTTTCATAGTTAAACGGAGACAACGACGCAAAAAAGGTGCAGGAAAGTCTCGTTCTCCATTGCTAGTTAAAATCACAAAAGGAAAAGCCTTACAGATAACTAAACCATCTTTTATAGTTGTTTTTATATCTTTCTGGGTAATGTCGGTTGTATCGGTATAAGCAGTGCGGACATTAACCTTATCCACTTCTTCTTTTAGCCTCACTAATTCGGGAATTTCAAAGCGTCCTTCTTCAAATAAGGTGAGTAAATCATTGGGTAAATCGATATCACTCTTATCAATTTCATCAATTAACAGTATTCTTGGTTTTTCCGACTCTAATAGTGCGGTTCCCAAGGGTCCAAGGGTAATATATTTTTCAATCTGTTTTAATTGGTCTTTTCGTTCTTCTGGGGTTAATTCTTTTTGCTCTCGTTCCAGTAATTTAACTTCCTGTAACCGACCGATCGCATCATAGTTATAAAGTCCATCTTTTAGGGTAGTATGGGTGGTAATCGGCCAGTATAATACTTCTCCTAATTTTAATTCCTGGGCGACTTTATAGGCAAGGGATGACTTTCCTGTTCCGGGTTTGCCGGTTACTAATAAAGGTCGCCGTAAATACAAGGCTGCATTGACCATTTTAATTTCTTCTTCGCGCACTAGAAAGGTTTCTCCCCGATGCTTACGACGACTTTCTCCCGGTTGCTTTTCTTTGCCAAAAGGTCGCCAGGTGGGGGGGTCTGGTAATGTCCAATCGTCTGTGGGTTGTTGCTTTCCTGTAAAAATTTTCCAGTCTTTCATAGTTCAATTTATGGCATCAAAAGTGGATAGTTGGGGGGAACAAGCTGATAGTCATCCCAAAGTAATGATAGATGATTCCCAATATGATTATCTTCTAACCACGCAGCAGAACGTATATTTTTAATTATTTCTGGTAATTTCTCTAGTGGACATTGACAGATAGGGTCTAATTTTTCCTGACAGTTAAGTTCTGGGTTAGCATCGGGTCGTATCCACAGAGATAAAGGGATTCCAGTTTCGTATAAAATGGCTAGAATATTTTTTAACTCTAAGGAGTTTTCTTGACTGAGATTAGTTAACCTTGAACCGATAACATTGTTAAATTTATGATATTTGAGTATTTTATTCGGATGGTCATTATTTGCCAGAGGTTTTTTTTAAATAACTGTTTGCTGATTGTTTGATTCGATCAGTTTTTGGATTTCTTCTTCACACTTTAAGATTTGGGTGAGATTTTGCTGCTGTATATTCCGAAAAAGTTGGCATTTTTTCATCCATAAATAGCTTTGTTGATTGTTGATATTTTCGGCTGTTATTCGTTCTGAAAATCTCATGATTATCTCATGATCGACTCCCCAATGATGAGGATCGCAGCCTGTAGCTGTTGCCACTTCATCAATTGAAAATAAATCAATCGGTTTAATATCTTTTTCAATAAATCTATAGGGAAGAAAAAATTGAACTTTTTCTAGGGAAGATTGACAGATATTTTCTGATTCTCGTTTAAATTTTTTCAGGTGATTAATCAATTCATTTTCTTGGAGATGATTACCCAAACTTATTCCTTCATTAGGGGTTAAAGATTGATATTCTCCACGTTTTTGAGGTTCTTTTTCTGTGGGATGATAATTGTTGATATCTTTAACAATCCAAGCTCTCAGCAGTAAAGATTTGTTTTCTTCTGTAAGGGTAACAAATAAACAGGGATTTTTGTCTGTTGATTTTTGAGCAATATTTTGCGGTCGATGCTTAAGATTATTTTCTAAAGTATTGATTAAAACTTCCCATTTTGTTTGATATTTTTTTAGCCATTCTTTTAATAACTTTGCCAGAGCATCTGTTGAGGTTAACTGAATGATTAAATAGCCAATAAATATTTCTAACCAAGAAAATTTTGATTGAGAAGTATAGGTAAAATGTCTTTCATCTAATTGATAGATTATTTCTATAAAATCAGACCAAGAACAAGGAATTGCTCTTGGTAAATCAACTAAATGATCCCTCACTTCAATTTTTAAATTTTCATAAGCTGTATTAAGTTGATCTTGATAACTCTTGTTTTCAACTATACATTTAATCGAGGAGATAATCTCAGGAATTTTTCCTTCTATTTGTGCTATATCTAGCAACTTATTCCAAGCTTTTAAAAGAACATTAGTAGGAATAAAAAATGCAGATTTAGCAGCCAATTTTTCCATATCACCACTTACTGCCATCCCCACTACTCCCCCCAATTGCTCATCCCAGATAGCTGTCCCACTAAACCCACCTTCTACAGCATATCCCGTGCTTTTATTATCTTCTATCTGAATTTTGTTGTTACCAATACGACCTTTTATCTCACCATCAGACCAGACACCTTCGTTTCTGGAAAAACCATAAGCTTTATAATTATGATCATATAAATCTCCTATTTCAGAGGTAATTAAAGAAACTGGTTGAGCTTGTGAAGGAACTGAATCTTTTAATTTTAAAATAGCAATATCTTGAGGATCGTTGCTGTTAAATTTAACCGGATACCAAACCTCTACGGTTGCTTCTAAAGATGTACCCGGTGGAATTAGAGGAAAATCACACTCAATAATGTCAGTGGGTTTCTCAGCAGATCTTAATACTAATCTTAAAGATTCATTGACAACATGAGCGCAGGTAATCAAGTATTCTGATGATATTATAAATCCTGCCCCAACAATTTCTATTTTATCATCTTTATTTTGTCGTTGCTTATAAATTCTGACCACAGAAGATTCTAGAGATGCAACCATTATTTTTATCTAAGTCCTTATTGAGTAGATGATTGCTTATTTTTTTCCTTGTTATCCCATTTTAGGGTAATTTCATAATTAACATCGGCGCTGCCAGATGCAATAATAGCCCCTAGACCAACAGTCATTTTTATCCCAAACTTGACCTCTACCTGATCAGCAGGTTCATTCAAACTTTTAACCTTATTAATTATGGCATTTGCCACGGGTTTTATGCCATTTAATGCGTCTTCAAAAGACTGAGCGGCTTTAACAGCTATTTGATCTGTTCGACTAATAAGTTCATCTTCTGGTTTCGGTTTGGGTAAGGGTAACTTTTCATCCACCTCGATATAAATCGTCCCCTCCTCCGAGGTAAATTCCACTAAACGAGTCATAAAAATTCTCCTGTTTATTTTATTGCGTTTGCCCGGACTTAATCTATCACAACTCCATCTTTTTGGCCTCCTGCCTAATTATATCTCTTTACCAAGTGTTCGGTTGAAAGTCAGCATCATTAATAATTGCCACCGTATCCCCAGATGGTTTAATCACAAATAAGCCTTTTTTATAAGCATAGCGATCTACACCTTCGTTGATTTCAATTCCTGCCACTGCACCGTAGGCTCGATAGTTTTGATAATGGGGAAAAGCAATTTTAAAACGAGTCAATTTTTCGATAAATTCATCCACATCATCTTGAGATAATCGAGATTTACATTCCACCACCACAAGATCGGTATCATCCACCCCTAGGATATCAATTTCCATGGCGATACCTTGACGCTTGACTCTAGCGCGGGGATAAACTTCTTTAATATCAATGCCTTTTTCCTGAAAAAGCCGTAAAACCGCCGGTTCTACCAATTCCTCCACAAATCGACCCCAGCGAGTGGTGAGACTATCTACCGCTTTGCTGGTTCTTTCTACGGTGCGTTTCAGTTCTGCCATCGAGAGATCGGCTTCGGCGGCACGGCGATCGCTTTCTAATTTCGCTTCGGCAGCTTGGCGCTCAAGTTCGGCAGCCCGGCACTCGTTTTCTAATTTCGCTTCGGCAAAGATACGTTCCATTTCCGCTCGACGAAGATCGCTTTCCCTTAAACGGCGATCAAATTCCTCGGCGGAAGCGCGGAATAGCTGGTAAATATCCTCAAGGGTAACGGGTTCACTCATGGACTGACAGGGGGTGCCGATAGACGGGGGGATTTAACACCTACCTATTTAATGCCTAATTATATCTCTTTACCAAGTATTTGGTTGAAAGTCAGCCTCATTAATAATTGCGGTTCATCCGAGTTTAGTCTGCTAAAGTAATAGATTTATTACAAGATAGAAGAACTCGGATCTCAAAATTTTCAAAATTACGAAACCCATATCCACATCGCTTTTACCTTGAGCTTATTGTTGATACCTTCAACACAACCATTACTAATACGATGCTCAAAGTGGGCGGTCACTTCACCAAACCAGTTAATTAAAGTACGACAAGATTGGGAAAATACATTCCAGGCTTTGTTAATTTAATCGATTAATTAAGTAGTAATTTGGTATTAATAGTGAGCTATTTTGCTTATATTAACTTAGTTAAATGGAATGCTTACTAATAAAAATAATTGCCCAATAAATGGTTAAAGATTTTTTTTTGATTGCTATTTTTATCAATATATTCTCTTGAATAATCAAACTTTAGTTAAATTGCGATGAAGATTTAGAACCTTTTTTCTTGACAAAAGATTCACAAACTTCAACATCTTGTTGTCCTAAATGTGGTTCTTGTCATACTATCAAAAATGGTTCTACACACAATGGCAAGCCGAAACATCAGTGTCAAGATTGTGGTCAACGGTTTGTAATTAATCCCAATAATAAAACCGTCTCTGACGAAACCAAAAAATTAATAGACCTACTTCTGTTAGAAAGAATTTCTCTGCGAGGTATTGCTAGAGTAACCGGAGTGAGTTGATCATGGTTACAAAGTTATGTTAATAATAAACTTAGCCAAGTTCTTCGCCAGGGAAAGGTTACAGAAAAAGCTAAAGGCAAATTAATCATCGAATGTGATCAGTTATGGTATGGTCGTATTTTCTAAGAAAACTAAGGTATATATTTGGCTCGCTATTGATAGAACTACAAGAGAAATAATTGGTGTTTATTTAGGAGATAGAAGCCGTAAATCAGCTAAAAAACTCTGGGAAAGTTTACCAAGCGTTTATAGAAAATGTGAGGTATATAAGATAGTAATTCCTAGTAAACGTCATCGGGCAGTAGGTAAAGAAACTGGTCAAACTAATCCTATTGAAAGATTAAATAATACTCTTCGACAAAGAATTTCTAGATTGGTCAGACATAGTCTATCGTTCTCCAAAAAAATGGATAATCATATCGGGGCTATCTGGTATTTCATCCACGACTACAATGCTCAATTGGCAAGGCATTAAGCCCCATCACTACTATCGAATCACCACCCGTGATGAGATTAACCAAAAATTAGATATAGCGGTAAGCGCTTGAGTGAGATACAAACCAAGCTTTGCCTAGCATGGTTTATAGCTCGTGACACTGTACCTCATGCGACTGCACACCGCTATAGGATTTTACGACATATTACGGGCATCAATTAAATTGCGATCAACCGATTGACAGCGATCATCAATAGACCTCTTGCAAAAGTCTTAAGTCGATCCTTGTACAGCAACATTTTTGAAGATTATCAACTACTAATAAATAATTAACTGAAAGTCCCTCCCATTATTGTTTCTATCGTTTGTTAGGACACCTGAACCAACGAGTTTGGCCTGCTCCCACGACACTACTTCAATTTTTCCCAAAAAATCGACCCGCCGTTAGGCGGAAAAGAGAGAAGAACATTAACGCACCCTAGGAGATCGGCGATCGCACTTAGATGAGGATTTATTTCGATACATGACCTGGATACTTACACTAGAGTTTGCTACAGCTTGGGGAGTGACTAAGATTTCTATCTTCTGACCTAATGCTACTAGAAAGTCAAACATCTGCTCAAGAGAAAATTTTTGCAATTTGCCATTTTTTAAGTTAGAAATTTTAGCCTCGTCAATCCCCAAAATTTGACTAACTTCCTGCTGGTTTAATCCTTGTTCAGTAATCAGATCATCAATCACTGAAGCCAGCTTGACTTTAGCGAGTTTTTCTTCAGCATTAGCAAAGCCTAAGTCTTCAAAAATGTTTCCTGAACTAATAGTATATTCTGTCATAATCATTTGTCTCTTTTTAGAGTTGAGCGCTGAAGCCCAGGTTCGTTGTCGATGTTCTAGCTTAATTTTCGCCAGTCTTATTGTAGTCTTATTGTAGGTTGGGTTGAACGATAGTGAAACCCAAAACTTTTAAATAATTGGGTTGGGTTTCGTTCCTCAACCCAATCTACAGATTACCAAAAATTGTTGATAAGTAACAATTTTAGTTATTCCAAATTGTTGCAAAATTAATAAATCTTGATCGCCCGTAATTAAAAAGTCAGCTTGACTATCTTTGGCTAAGGCTAAAAGGTAGTTATCTTTAGCGTCTCTACAGATATTAATTTTTGATTTAGTCTCAATACATAACCCAATTATGCTTAAAAGTTCAAGAGTTACTTGAACTTTTCTTTGGAGAAAATGCTTTTGTAATTTTGGTCTTTTGGTAACAAGGTTAATTTCATTAAGTAGCTGTGGAGAAAAAATCGGCACAAGAGTTTTTTCAATCAGTAGATATTTTAAACTGGCTAACTGTTTACCAATAAGAAAGCTAATCCAAAGGTTAGTATCAATAATAACTTTAATCGGTGGCTTGTTGTCCATAAATTTCAGCCCTAACTTCCTCCACTTCTTCGGTAATTGTCTCTAGGGAAAGCTCATCAGTTTTAAAGGTTTCTAAAAGTTGGGTTAATTTTTTATTTAAAGTTTCTTTTTCGAGTTCTTTACTGAGTTGTATTTTATCACTTTCTGGGAGTTGTTTAACCAAATCTAAAATCTGGTCAAAGTTTAAGGTTAGTTGGTAAGTTTTTTGGTTCATTTTCTCAAATTATTGTTTATTGATAAAGCGAGGTGTCAAGTATCGAGTTCTGTGAAAAGCAGATGTTTCCGTGGGCAAAACCCCTAAAATTAGACTTGACAAAAAACCTGAGATTGTTATATTCTATAGGTAACAAGCTTTTGCACGAAAGAGCCACACCCCACGCACCAATTATATCATTCATTCTGCCTGAATATCAAACAGGAACTAGAAACCTGTTACTAGGGAGAGATTGCTACGGGGGGATATTCGGTAGCAGTTAAATAATCATAATAAAAACCACTCCACACACAGAGGACACAGTAGCGGCTCTTGTCGGGTGCGTTAGTAATAGCATAACGCAGCAATTTTCTTAAGATGGTGCGTTACGGCGCGATCATAGTTTAATTATTAACAAATTTCCTTTAAATACGCGCAAACACGCACCCTACAAGCTACTAACAAGGCTCATTTTGACTCGTTGATTAAGGGCAGTGGCAATTTTTTGTAGCATTATTAGGGGATTGTCTTGATAGTCAGCGTCTTCTATATCTTCAATAACGGATTGCTCAACATGGATTAGGTCGGCTAGTTGTTGTTGAGTTAATCCAGCATTTATACGAGCGTCATAAATCAATTGTGCGATTTCTGAGTTGAGGGATTCTAGGGCAATTTGTTCTTTGATTGTGGGATCGTCTGCAATCATTTGGTGAATGATTTTTACGGCATCTGTGGTTTTAGGCATTGTTTATTTCTCCTTGATAAGTATGAAGTTCTGGATTTTGTTTAAATTGTGCTTTTCTTTGGATAATTCTCTCGATGTCTTGTGAGGGAACGGCGGAAGTTTTTTTGATAAGAGCATGACCAATAATTGCTATATTTTGACCATGATAAAAATAGAGGATTCGATATTGTATGGTTCCCTGTTTGGCTCTAAGCTCCCAGATATCATTTCTGAGATAATCGGCAGCAGGGCGGCGCAGTTCATGACCTTGTGCGGCAAGTTGTTCAATTTTGGTTATACATTTGGCAAATCCTTTTTTATCAGTTTTGAGTAATTTCTGAAGCCACTCAACAACGGGTGAGATGCCTTCTGCTTCTTGATAAAAGATGATTTTTGTCTTTGGCACGTTTCTTTTTAAATAGTATGCGATGAAAAATCAATAAATGCAATCAGGTGATGGTGATGGGTATCGAATTGCTGGATAGCTCATAACCTCGTTGAAAAGAATTATGCGATCGCCCCTTGTTTATCTCCTAAATTAAACTTAGAAATTCTGCGATAATAGACATCAACATCGTTAAGTATCGAGTTCCCCAAAAGCTGATGTTTTCGTGAGCAAAACCACTAAAATTAGACTTGACAAAAAACCTGAGATTGTTATATTCTACAGGTAACAAGCTTTTAAACGAGAGAAGGATTCCATGCCTCCCTTCCACTTTCCCTCCAAACTATTTGTAATCTCAAATAATGCCGACGGCAGGTGCGCATTAGGGGGTTCTCTAGGGGGTTCTCTAGGCGGAACTTCAATATTAGATGCCGCCGGCAGGTGCGCATTAGGGGGTTCTCTAGGGGGTTCTCTAGACGGAACTTCATAATGAAGTGATGCCGCTTCCCGCCGTTCCCGCCATTCCCGCCAGTACACCCATTGTCCTCCTTTTCTCCAGCCGACGCGATCGCCGAACTTATTCCACACTACCTCATTATAAGTAGTCGTGCCACCGAGACTCTCATAGATTTCTCTCTGAACACTGAAGCCGAATTTACCCTTACTAGCTGACAACCAAAGCTGGTCAATGATGCGTAAATCTTCACAAGAAAAGCTCCCAATATCTCCTGGGTAGAAATACCCGTTAGCAGCTTGAAGCATCGCCCTAGTTGTTTCCTCATCTGCTTCTTTCCATTTCTTTGCTGCTAGTAGGTCTCGCAGGTTGGTATAATTCACTGCTGTTGACCTCGATATAAGAGTAGTTCCTGGCTTGAGGACAGGTGAAGGGTTCGGTTTTGGCGTTGGTACAACAGCAATAGATGGGCTAGGTTTAGGAACAGGTGAGCTAGTCACAGGAGGAGGTGAAGGGGTTGGTTTTGGCGTTGGTACAACAGCAATAGAGGGGCTAGGTTTAGGAACAGGTGAGCTAGTCACAGGAGGAGGTGAAGGGGTCGGTTGTGGCGTTGGTACAACAGCAATAGAGGGGCTAGGGTTAGGAACAGGTGAGCTAGTCACAGGAGGAGGGGTTGTTTCAGTCTTTTGATTAAAAGCAAATTCTCCTATTAAAGAAGATGAAGTCCAAGGAACTTGATAATTATTAGTATTTTGGGCAACATCAGAGCGTACTTTTCGCAGCATTAAATCCACTTCCATATTGGGAGTTTTAATATATTTTAATAAATAGGAAGTAAATAATCCATTCCGTCCAGTACCATCACTAGCTACTTTTCCCGGTGCAGTAGCAAAAGCAATTAAAGTTCCTGATGCTGCTTGTACTGGTGCTGTTAATCCCCTGCTAGATGAACGCCAAAATTTACGAAAAGGATTATCTCGACAAGCATCTAAAATCACAATATTAATTCGATTACCTGCATCTTCCATTCTGCCGAGTATTTTGCCCAAAGGCATTGACTCATACTCAACATCTTTTTCAGCTTTAATCTGAGCATTAACAGGAATGAGATAATTTTCTCCTTCTACCTGCATTCCATGACCTGCATAATAAAATAAACCGACGTAACCTTGATTAATTCGAGTGGTAAACTGATCGAGAGCATCATCCATTTGTCGCTTAGAAGAATCCTTGAGCAAAATTACCTCAAAACCTAATTCCTTCAAAGCATTAGCCATATCTGTGGCATCATTAAGGGGAGTTTTTAGTTTTCCCACTGTGTAATTAGCATTACCAATCACTAACGCGATTCTTTGCTGCTGTTGTGTGTTTGGACGATTTTGGGTAACAGCTTGATTGATGCCCTTAAATGGCAAAAATTTGCCTCTCTCAGGAGACATCCACATCGCAACACTTAGGATAGTTGTTGTGATGGTTAAATAACCCAGAAGTTTAAGACGAGACATAGACATAATTTATTTTTTTGGCATAGTGAAGGCTTCTAATGTCATTTTTTGAGGCGAGTTAAAATTAATTTTAGATAGTACATGAACCTTGTCTTTGATATTAAGTAGCTTTCGTAATTCTTCAGGTGTTAATACCCTATTTAAGTTGACTTTAGCCGACTGGGGAGGATTTTGTAACCTTAAAGCCGTGACAGGAACTCCAGGCCAAGTTTGAACATAACCTCGGATACGAGAAGGAAGAGGTTCACCCTCAATCCAGACATCTCCTTCAAATTCTATCGATTTAACTTGATTCAGAGGAACCGTTTCTGAATCACCCCCCGCCGAAAGTCTCAAACTTGCCTGATTAAAAGCTGTTAACCGTCCCGTCAGAGGATTTCCCTGCTTGAGTACCACCGTCGCCTTATCCGGTACAGCCACCTCTAACGTCGTTTCCTGACTGCGGACAGAACCCTGAAGCCATTCTAACCGCCGATCGCTTGCTACTCCCAGCAACAGCAAAGAGAAAATACTCCCCCGCAAAATAGCTTTCATCATCCGACTTAACCCCTCAATATCGAAATAAATAAGAGATGATAGAATTTTAACATCTCCTTTTTCACTTCAACCATCCCAAGCAGTTTGTCATGACTGATCCCGACAATTCCTCAGAATTTAATCCTCTCGGTAAACTAATTAGTGTATTGGTTTTATTAGCCGCTGCTCTTTACTTTACCGGCTGGATTTATCGCTGGGCATACTTTAGCTTTTTTCATCTCGAAGTTACGACTCTGAGTCTTCCTAACGAATCCTTTTATTTTGCCGCTTTTCAAACATTTTTTGGAGACCTTTGGGCAATTCCTAGAAAAATCCTATTGGGAGCATCTCACTTATGCAATGAGTATTAATACTTATAGCAGTCAAAAACTAGAAAATCTTCAACTTGAGCACAAAGAGAAATGAGATTATAATAGTTATAACTCACAATTCAGAA